>JAILIY010000091.1 GCA_024695025.1 Acholeplasmatales bacterium | reverse complement strand
TGAAATAAATCCCAAAATGGATTTAAAACAAAATACTGATAATTCTTCAAGTGGTAAGAAAAAATCTAAAAAGAATAGTATTATCGGGTATATAGTAAGCATTTTATGCTTACTATTATGCTTATATATTACTGTTGAAGTTATAAATGCCAACAATCATAATAGACCACCTAAGATTTTTAATCTTAGTGTATCTTATGTTCCTACATCATCTATGGAACCTACTATATTTGCTGGAGATTATATATTATTCAAAGGTACAAAATATAGCGATGTTAATACAGGTTCATACGATACACCTGAGGATAATCATAAATATCAATCAGGTGATATTATTGTGTTTTATAGTAATGAAGAAGATAAATTTATTATTCATAGAGCTGTAGGTAAAGGTATTGATGAAAGTGGTAATGAATATATTATCACATGGGGTGATAATAATAGTACTGCGGATACAGAAGGAGTGACATCTAAAATGGTATACGGAGAATATGTCACCACATTAGGATTATTATCAATATTTTCTGGTGGTATTAATAAAAATGTAATTTTTTTCATTTTAGTAGTCATGTTTATAATTATGATTGGTATGCAAGTATTTCAATTATCTTTATCTGCTAAGGCTAAAAAGGTTAAAGAAGATAGAAAAAAAGAAGAAGATAAGTTTAAAGAAGAACTTAAACTTCAAATAATGAAAGAAGAATTAGAACGTATTAAAGAATATAATGCAAAAAAAGCATTAGAAGAAAATAACACAGAAAATGAAAATGATTCATCAAATGATGAACCAAAAACTCTAAAAACTGTAGATAATAAGACAAACGATAACATAGAATAATAAATAATGACCATAGATATTCTTTAAAAGATTGTCTATGGTTATTTTTGTATAGGGAGAAAGATAATATGCTAGATTTAAAAAACATTGAAGGTAAATATTGTTATATTCAGAACAAAGATAATAAGATAAATTTGTTATATTTTGATAAAAATAATGTTATAAAGTCTATAATCAATGACAGTAGAATTAAATATTGGACTACTAATGATATTTTTATATCATTTTATGATTGTGAAAAACAGGAAATACTAAGATTTAGATTTAATGATGAATTATCAAAAAAATATGGATATGATATATTGTTTCTAGATGGATTAAATGTAGCACATGAAAATTTGAGTGCTATTATAGTAGAACACTCCATTGAATTATGGTTACATTCAACAAGATTTTTAATGAATGATCTCGTAATTGCTGGAATTTTGGATGTAAAGAAACATTCATATGGGAAGTTTATAATTGGTGATCATGATCCGAAAGATAAAATTATTATAGGAGATTACGTACAATTTGCGAATAATATTGTAATTACTTCGAGGAGTCATAGAACTGATTTGGTATCCACATTTCCTTTTGACGAATTAAGAATATATTATAATCATCCTGAATTATTAAATTCGTGTCACGTATCTAAAAATAATGGCATAATAACTATTGGAAATGATGTATGGATTGGCGACGATTCTATGATTTTAAGTGGTGTTACGATAGGTGATGGTGCAGTAATAGCTGCTCGATCTGTTGTTACAAAGGATGTTCCACCATATGCTATCGTTGGAGGAGTACCAGCAAAAGTGATTAGATATAGATTTACACCTGAACAAATAGAGAAATTAGAAAAAATAGCATGGTGGAATTGGGATGATGAAAAAGTCTCAAAAAATATGGATAAAATAGCTAATCCTGATATAGATGCATTTATAAATGAATTTTATGAGGAATAAAAAAGTTGATATAAATAAAAAAGGACAGGAAATTATTCCTGTCCGTTGTCTTCTAATTTGATATCTATTGTATCTTCTTTAGATTCATTTATAGTATTAATTTTTAAATCACTATCTGTTGCTTGTTGTAAATCAGCATCTTTAGTTATATCTGTATTTTTGTCCTTACCAAGTTCCTTCATTAATTCAGCTTTTAATTCAGCCATACTTTTTGAGCGGAACATTTTTTCTTGTTTTTCATTTTCTTCTTCGATTGCATCTGTATCTTCTAGATGGTCTTGTTTAAATGCTAATACTGTGCAATATGTCATAAAACCTGCACATACAAATGTTGTAATTGAATATACTATAGCTGCCCAACCTAAATGGAAATAATTCTTATCTGCTATAAATCTATATTTACCACCTTCGCCTTGGAAGTTTGCAAATTTATGAGTAAATAGAAGAAGTATTGCAGCTAAAAACAATAATATAGTAGTTGTTAAATCTACATATTTATTGAATAATTTTGGGACAACCACTTTTACTATACTAAGAACAATCGCCGAAATAATAAATAGGTGAGGCAATAGGTTCATAAAAGAAAAACCTAACGCTTGAAGTGAACCAGAACCTGCTGGATTATCTCTTCTGCATCCAAATATAACTTCAATTGCATTATATGTTTCTTTTGAAACATTTTTGTTATAAGCAAATTGTCTAAATAAGAAGAATATCATTATACAATATATAAGTACAACGACAACTGTTAGTACAAATCTTGTTGATTCGGCTTTTTTGTAAGTCATATCATCAATCCTTTCGAAATTCATATAATTAATTATATAATATTTTGAATATTTTTCCATAATTTATGAAAATTTTAATGAAAGAAATTAATAATAATTATAATATATCAATTTTTTACCTAAATTTAATATGGTAGGGTTGTTTTTACTTGTAATGAATCACCAAAAAAGTTAAAATATAAATGATGTATGTTGCAATAATTAGAATTTTACTACTTTTGAAGCAAAATAGTGAATTTCTTGACTAAATATCATATATATTTTATAATATATATATTATAAGTCGTTTTTTTGCTATGCATTAAATAGTAAAATTCGTAGGGAGGTTGTTTCCTTGAGAGTTAGAGATTTAAGATGGTACATATTAGGTTCTATAGTATTATTAGTTTCATATGCAGCAATTGCATTATGTTTCTATTTATCTATTAGAGATGGTAAAGTAGATAAATCTATGAAAGAACTTGGTACTGAAGTAATTAGATACGAAGATAATTTAATAAATGAATATGTAGATGTAGATTTATCAAATTACAAAGAAGACGTAAATAATAAATTAGTCTATAAGACTGATGCTGGTTCTCAAGAAGGACAAGTATTTGAAGACTTTATTACAACAACAACTCCAAATACAAAATTACAAATCTATGGTAAATTATATGATTTAAATGGTAGAGATGAATCAAATCTTCAATTTGCAGTATACGCACAAGCAACTACAATTGAAGGTCGTGGTGGTAGTTATAACAACCCTAACTACTATATTTATTTTGTTAAGATTAATCAAGCAGTTATTGATCATACAGATTTAACAGACGAAGAAAGAGCAAACATAGATAATTTCTTAATTACTCGTGTATTAGCTGAAAATTATTTAACAAAAGTTGCTGAAGTTGAAAATAAATTATTAGGTAGTGATGCATTCTATTTTACATTCACTTCTGATTCAATTGTTCACTCAAGTGATACAACAAAAGTAAATCAGGCTGACTCAATTGAAGATATTTCACCTGATTATAAAAAGGATATTGAAAAGAATGGTTATTCAACAGCTGTTCGTTCAATTAATGGTAAAAGATATATTGTTTCAGTAGTTGAAAATGATTATTATGGTTATTTATGTTTAGCAATGCCATTATCTCATGTATATTTTGGTATTGACTGGGTATATCAACAAGCATTAATATTCTATTTCGCTGGTGTTATAATCATGGCATTAATGTTAGGATTATTCATATTAGGTTGTAGAAGAACATCACAATTATTAAGAGCTGATAGACATTCACTTGAAAAGACTGAAGCTATCGTTATTAGAATTGCATTAAATGGAGATATTATATTCTCAAATAAGACATTCAAAAAATTATATGGTATTACAAGAGAAGTTAAATTAAGTGATTTTATTGATGTTGAAACAAATGAACCAATTCTTAATACAATAAAGAAAAATAAAGCATTCATCTGTGAAATTCCACTAGATGAAATTAGAGATAGAGTTGCATATTTACAATTATCTCCACTTAATATTTCAAGAAGTTATTATTTAATGGGTACTGATGTAACACTTGAATATAACGAAAGTCAAAGATTACAATTAATGAGTGGTAGAAATGAAATAACAAATTGTGAAAATGGATTTATTCTATCAACTAAGTTCCAAAAGATTATTAAAGAAGATACAGCAGGTTTAGATGTTGCATTCGTTGAAATTAATATTCATAAATTCAATGACTTAATTCAAATATTTGGTAGAACAACTTACAACTTAATGTCAGTTGAATTTGTAAAGATGTTAAAACAAGTATTTGAAGATATGAATATTTATCATATTGATGTATCTAAATTCATGATCGTATATCCTAATACATCAATGGATGAAGTAGGAATGAAAGTTAATGAATTATTAGAAACATTAAAACGACCACTTACTATTAAAGCTAATAACATTTATATCAATGCCAAGATAGTTGCATATAATCTAAAGAGAGACGCAATCGATCAAAGCTTTGTAGAAATTGATGAAGAAAGACAAATTAAGTTAAAAGATATTGAAACTAAGCTTGATTTAGCTTATCGTAATATGGGCGAATTATCAAGTAAGGATTACATCGTATATGAACCTGCAATGGATAATATCATTTTAGCCACTGATGAAATGGAAAAAGATATTGAAACAGGCTTAATCGATAAGGAATTCCAAATGTATCTACAACCACAATTCGATATAGTTAATAACAGAGTTGATGGTTTTGAAGCATTAATCCGTTGGATGAATCCTAAATACAAAGATAAATCACCTCAAGTATTTATTGAACTAGCTGAACGTAGAGGTCACATGCTAGATATTGGTAGATTTGTTATTACTGAATCATTTAAACTAGCTAAAAAATTAGAGCCATATGGCGTTCATATCAGTGTTAATATTTCACCAGTTCAATTATTACAAGTTGGTTTCGTACAACAATTAATTGATGAATATAACAGAAATCAATTAAAGACTGGTAGTGTCGCAATTGAAATAACTGAAACATTATTGATGGGTTCATTCCATTTAGTTGCAGAAAAATTAAGATTACTTAAGGAAGCTGGCTTCCATATCCATCTTGATGACTTCTGTACAGGTTATTCATCAATGCTATATTTAAAAGACTTACCTGTTGATACAATTAAGATTGATAAGGAATTTACAAAATATATTGTTACAAACAAATATAATGAAAATATTGTTAAGACTATTTGTACACTTGCAAATGACTTAAAACTTGAAATCATTTGTGAAGGTGTAGAACAACAGGAACAAGCCGATATGGTTAAGAAGTTTGGTTGTCGTACAATCCAAGGTTGGTTATATGGTAAGGCAATGCCTTATGATCAAGCAGTTGATATGCTTGAAAAGTATAATACTGGTAGCAGTAAAAGAAAGTAGGAGGAAGAGTTCATGGTCCTATTAAAGAATATTAATATTTTGAGCGCAGGTACTGATATCCTAATTATGTTTGTTGCATTAATTGTGACAATCGGATTAGCATTATTATTACTATGGCTTATTAGAAGAAACATTAATAAAGAAAAAGAAGCTTCTCAAGTAATTGTAGAAAATGCAGTTACTAAGAAGGCAATGGAAGAATCTATTGCAGGATATATTAAGAAAGTTGATAAGTTCGGTGCATTATCATTAATGTATGTTGATATCGATGGTTTCGGTGATTTAAATGAAATCTTCGGTAGAGATGCTTGTGATCAATTACTTAAAGAAGTTGCAAATAGAATTTTAAGAGTTCTTCCTTATAAAGCATCATTATGTAGATATCAAAATGATGAATTCTTAGTATTCATCAAGGATGAAGATAACAATCAAAGACTAGAAAAGATTGCTCAACAAATCACTGATATAATTGATATGCCATATCAAGTAACTCAAAGTGAAGTAATTGAAATTACAGCATCTACTGGTGTTTGTGCATATCCTAATGCTGGTGATTCATTCGAAGAATTATATAATAACTTATTATTAACTACTTATGTATCTAAGCGTGATGGTGGTAATAAATTTACTAACTTCTATGCTTCAATAGTTGAAGAAGAAAAGGAAAACATGATGTACTTCCAAGAAGTAAAGCATGCTATCTTAAACAAGGAATTCGTACTTTATTATCAACCAATTGTTAATTTAAATGAAAAAGTATTATTTGGTGCAGAAGCCTTAATGCGTTGGAATCACCCAACAAAAGGTGTACAAGCTCCATCTACATTCTTAAAAGTTCTTGAACAATCAGGAGATATTAAGTGGGTAGGTGAATGGGGTATTGAAACAATGATTCGTATGCATAATATTATGGCAGAACGTTTCCCTGCATTCCCTGTTAGATTCTCACTTAACTTATCAACTAAACAATTACTAGATTCTAATTTAGCTAATAAGTTTATTGATATCATGGGTAAGAACAATGCTAAACCTGAACACTACATGTTAGAAATCAACGATTTCATGGTTATGGAAAAAATCGCAGTTATTAGAACTAACATTTATAAACTTCGTGACTATGGTTTTAAAATCGCAGTCGATGGTTTTGAACTTGATGGTCAATCAGTTCAAGCAATCCAAAAATCTCCTATCGATGTTATCAAGTTAGGTAGAAGCTTCCTTAAAGATGTTGAAAACAACTTCATGAAGGAAAAATTATTACAAATTCTTGTTAAATACGCAACTGATAATAATAAGACATTAGTATCAGAAGGTATTGAAACAGCTGAAATTGGTAAATATGTTAAGAGTCAACATATTTCATTAGGTCAAGGTTATTATTTCGCTAAGCCTATGAATCAAGAAGCATTCTTAGAATATGTTGAAAAGCATGAATATAGAGTATTACTTGACGATATCTCTGCTCTTGAAGATAATGAAGCTATTTTAGGTGGCGGTCATGTTGATGAAGATGCTCCTGTTGAAGAAACTCCAGAAGAATTCTTAGCTCGTACAATGAGAGAATCTAAATCTAGTG
>JAILIY010000062.1 GCA_024695025.1 Acholeplasmatales bacterium | reverse complement strand
AGACATGCAAATTTGAAGTATAAGTATGGAAACAGAAATTTCTGGGCGAAAGGATACTTTGTGTCGACAGTAGGATTAAATGATGAAGTGGTAAGAGAATATATCCGTAATCAAGAGAAAGAAGATATGATACAAGATAATCTGTCGACCAAAGAATATAAAGATCCCTTCAAGGGATAAGCCATAGTGAAATTTGCGGTTGTCAGCCGCTTTTTGATGACCCTTTAGGGTCGTCGAAAGGTAGAAGCTCTTATAGGGGAGCGTAAAAACCGCACGTTTGACGTGCGGATTGTTATTTTTAATTTTTAATAATTATTTTTTTGAAACATTGACAATAACACCATAGCCTGACCAAGCGTCATCATATGTTGTACCATCATTTGTATCAGCAAATATGTAATCATAATCTGCATATTTTAAAGCTTCGGTTTCATCTGTTAAAACTGTGAAACCATTAACTGATCCAACACCAGAAGTAACTGCAGCGTCACCTGTGTTGTTATATTCTGTATATCGAACTGTTGATTCAGTAGGTTGAGTATTCATTGTTAAGTATCTTGTACCATCAACTTTAGAAATATGTTTTCCTAAAGTACAATTCATAGTCATAACTGTAGCACATTTACCCCATGTTCTACCAATAGAAGATGTGCCATCGCCTACAAGGCTGTTGCCATTTGAATCAGTATCAGCTGTAAAGTCACAATAATTAAATATAACACCATATTTAACTGTTTCACCTTCTTTGTTATAGCCTTTCATTGCTGTAATATAAGAAGAAGAATTTGCTTTTTCAATAACTCTTATTTCACATTTATTAAAATATGTTGTATTGTTTGTACCAAAGATGAAATCTGTACATCCTGATATATAAGAATTTTGAATATTTTGTCTGCCGTAGAAGAATTCTACTGTATCTTGATAACCTAATAAAGCACAATCATTCATAGAGAATTTATCTGCTTGACATAATAAAGCAAGTGCTCTATGTTCGTTTACTTTATTATTAAGATATAAACTATATTTAGCTAATTTTTCTAAGTTTTCTGCTGTATTGAATGTCTTTTCATTATTCCAATAATTAGATAATGTTACGCCTTCCATTTCACAGCCAATTGCAGTATCTCTAATTGCAACTGTTTGACATGAATCTGTTACTTGCCAGAATCCGCCTTCATCAGGCATACCATATAATGAATCCCATTCAATAACTGTCGCATTATTAAATGCTGTTTCATCCCAGTTATTTACATCTTCAGAATGAGTAGATTGACATGCACCAGCACCAAGGATAGTTAAATTAGGAACATTGATTTCTAATTTTTCGTTATAGTAACCAGCAGCAACTCTCAATAATTTTCTTGCTTTATATGCATCACTTGTTGTATCGTATGTGCCATTATCTTTTAGACCTATTTTTTCTAATACTTCTAAAGCGGCACCAATTGTCTTAAATTGCATGCTATTCATACCATCAATAGTAGCAATCTCACCATCAGCACCAGTATAATCGTCATCTACATAAACTGAATATACTTTACCAAAACTACTATAATCTACATATGGAACTGTAGTATTAACAACTGTAACATCGAATGTTGCAGAAATATCATAATATTTATATTTGGCAGTAATTGTTTTAACGCCTGTAGTTGAGCTATCAAAACCACTAAATTCTAACAAGTCAGTTGTAACTAAGAATTCTTTTGTAGAATCGCCTAATTCAGCTACTACTGAAGCATTAATGTATGTTTCATCAAATTCTTCATTAAGTGAATAAATAGTTTGAGCTTTACCATTAACATATTTAGTATTACCAGCATTACTCTTTTGTTCTGATAGATATGAACAGTTGAATCCTAATGTAATTTCTTTTGGTTCTAATACATTTATTTTATATGTTTGTGCATCATAATCTTTATATTTAACACTTAAATCATATGTACCAACAGTATTATTGTTATATGCTGTTGTATCAAATGTTACATCAGATGATTTTAAATTGATTTGTTCAATTTTACCATTGTCATAACTTTCAAGTAAAATCATATCGTTATATGAATAATCTTGTCCAATCATGAAATCAGTTGTACCACAATCATAAATTTCAAAAGAAGTAGGTGTTCCTGTATCGTATACAGCTTCAAAACTCATTTGATATAAATAAGTAGTTTTACCAGAATTACCCATAGTAATATTATATGTTCTTAAACTTTCTTCATCTTCGCCCATATAAGTATTAGGAATATCAATTTCTAGTTTTACAACAGGTTCACTTGTAGAATAATCAATTACTTGTGAATCTGTTGGATCTCCAACATTTTGAATTTTAACGTTATTAACATTTAATCCACTAGAACCATTTTGTACATATAGTATTAATTTACCTGCTGAATAATCTCCAGTATCAGGATCAACATATGTCTTAGGTGTTGTAAATGATATTACCTTGTTAGCTTTATCTAGTCTAAATGCTTGACTCCATTCAAATTCTTTGTTAAGGTCTGTGTCTGTATAAGCTCTAATTCTATTTGTTATTTCAGAGCCAGTAGAAATTTTCATAATACCATACTTTTTGTCTGCTGTAAAAACACCAGTTTCAAAGTTATCGGCAATTAATTCAGTTTTTACAGTTTCATATGGAAGAGATACTTCTTCAGAAGAAGATGCTTCAGATGTAGCTTCAGATGTAGCTTGACTTGTAGATTGACCTGTTGTAACATCAGATGATTCTACAGACTCAGATTTTTCATCTTTATCTTTATCACATGAACCAAGTGCAAAAACAGTAGATAGTAAAGCGATACTACCTAAAAATAATTTTGATTTTTTCATTTTTAATACAATCCTTTCCTCAAAAATCCACTTTTATTTTATGACAAATAACGCTAAAAGTAAAGCGTTTACTTATAATGATAAAAGAAAAATGGCCTTGTGGGCCATTTGTTCTATTAACTTATAGTTAATCTTCTTTAACGATTGCGATATTATCTAATGTTACAACTCTTGAAGAATCACCAGTACCACTACCATTAGTCATTGTTTGGAAATATGATATAGCAGTTGCGTTTGTGCTTAATCCATTTATATATAATACGTCATTAATATATAGTGTAACTAAACCAGTATTTAAATCTATTTGATAATAAAGATTGTAAGTTGTATTAGCTGTGGCAGTAAGGCTTGTATCAAATGCAACCCAAGTAGTACCATCAATCATGTAAGACCAGTTTTTATTTGAATCAAGGCCAAATGCTACTTGTTCGTTTCCTTCACTATCATAAAAGCCTATTAATTTCCATTTGCTACCAGTTTTTTCACCAATAGTAATTGTCACATATCCTTTGATAATTCCTGATGTGTATTCTTCGCCAAATGTATAACCAATTACAGAAGCGGCATCTGAATCATTATCTACAGTTTGAATTGCATTACCTGTATAGATACCATAACATAATGATGTATCAGAACCATTTGTTGTACCAAATGCTTGAGCCTTTGTTAAATCCATATCAGTTAATTTTTCATTTGCAGTAGTAGAATTAAAGTCTGTTGCGATTACATTATTAGAATCTGAAGCCAAATCACTATATGTTAAAACTGATTCAAATACAGCATGTAATGTTGTACTTTCGGTTGCAATGCCTGTAAATCTATTATTGCTTGAATCAGCCCAATATGAGAAATATTCATCTGTTTTAGTAGGAGATGTTGGGAATGTAACTTTTTCATTTTCATAGGCAGTAACTGTTTCGTATTCTACGTTATCTACCATAAATGTTATTGTATATGATGTTTTAGTTAAATTTTTAAATTCAGCAATTGCTTCATCATATAATGAATTTACAGCACTTGACTTTTTAGCTTCATTAATTAATGTTGTATATTTAGTAATTAATGCATCACATTCACCCTTTTTAGTTTGGTATATATTATAATATGTGCCGCCAGATTTAATTAATGAATTTAAATCATTGATTTTTGATTGCTTTAACGCAATTAATTCATTTTCTGATTCTCTTTCAACTGCTGTATAATATCCAGCGCCACTACCTGCTACTGTAGGGATTAAAATAGGTAAATCATCTACATTATTCATTATTTCTACATCGCTACATTTACTGTATTTGTCATAGTAGAAGTAGTTTGTATTGACATCAAAGTTTGTATAATCTGTTGAGCCATCTGGTTTACAAGATCCAGATAATGTTTGAGTTCTATCTGTAACTATTGTTGATTTATCTACACCACCAGTTAAGAAGTTATTATACGATTTAATAACTGCGTATTTATATGGATCTTCTTGAGTAACTAAATGGCAGTTTGCACAGCTTTCAAAATAATTATATTCGCTTAATACAAATGCGTTTGCTCTAATATCTTGGCATGTTGTACAATTTTGATAATAGTTATTATAAATATGCATATTAGCTTGTCTACCCAAAGGAAGTCTTGAGCCAACTTTATTGTAATAATTGTGGTGGAATGTTATATTTTTATCTAAAACAGTATCGCCTCCACCAACTAAACCTGTCTTTTTACAATTATTAAAACGGTTATAACTTGCTGTGACATTACTTAATACTTTTAAGTCCATAGCACCATCACCAGCATATTTATCTCTTTCACCAGAGATATCCCAGTTATTTTTACCTTTGTTGAATGTATTGTTATGAACCCAGAAGTTTTTATAAGTATCAACGCTATCTGAACCTTCAAAAGAACATGCATCTTCAGTATAATCAGTAAATGTTAAATTTCTTATTTCAATTGAATTACATTTTTTCCATGTGAATCCCCATTGGAAAATTTCAGCATTTAAGCCTATACCTTCAACTGTTACATTTTTTACATTAGATATATCTAACATATTGAAATATGAATCATCATCATAAACTTTTTTACCCTTTATAGATGCATATTCACTTCCATTATATGTTGTAGTTTCTACTGATGAACTACCAGTAGAAGTCAATGTCAATCCTGATAGAGTAGTAGTATGCTTATAAGATTTACCTTGGTATTTATCCATATATTGAACTGTTAGACCTATAAGGTTATCACCATAAGTTGTTTCAAGTTCATTATCAAAGAATGTATCTTCTTGTAAATTTGAATTATCTGTAAGTCTTGGCTCATTAGATTTTGATTTATATTGGTTAGTTTTAATTGAATCTATAATTCTTATATCTAAGGGATTACTAGAATTCTTTTGGGCTTGTAATATTGCAACTAAACCAGTGTATGTTGTTCCGCCTATTTTGGCTTGAACAGTATTTTTAGTTTCATCAGATACATAAACGATTTGAGTGTTAGCTTTTAATGTACCATCATTGTTATATGCACCAACACCAGTTGTATTATTAAAGTGTGCATAACCTGATCTATCAAAAGCAACTACAGTTACTGTCTTAATTGAATAAGCTGCAGTAGTATTATTGCTGACTTTAATATTGTAAGAACCAGGTTTTAATCCTACTATATCCGCTCTAATCTTTGTATCGCTTTTTGATAATAATTCATTATCTATATCAGTATAATTTGTATTATCTGTTGAATATGAAACAGTATAAGATGATGTTAAATCACTGCTTTCTACTTCAAATTCAACATATGCACATTCATTTGCACCTTTTGCAGTTGTAATAGTTATTCCACTATCTTCATCTATTTCTGGAGCACCTGATGAAGATGATTGAGAAGAAGTTGCTTCGCTAGTTTTTGATTCAGCGCTAGAAGTTGCTTCACTTTGACTAGTTGCAGAAGTTTTTTCTTCTGATGTCTTAGATTCTTCAGAATTAGTATCACTAGATGAATTACATGCTGCTAAAGCTAAAACACATAATAATGATAAACTAATTGTTTTAATTTTTGTTAATTTTTTCATTGTCGTTTCCTTTTAGACTATTGTCTTTTATCCTTCCACAAATGATATTAAATCATTTAGTATAAATAGTGTTTATTTTTCTTTTAAAAATGAACCCTATCGTTTTTATTATATTATTAATTTTACAAATTTCATCATTTTTATTTAAAATTATTAAATAATTAAGTAAAATTATAATAGAGGTGATTGAATTGTTTACAAAACTTAACAGATCTAGAGTATTCCGTGATCCATTATATGGATATATTTCTTGTGAATATAAAATAATTGCTGATTTAATTGACACTAAAGAATTACAAAGATTGAGAAGAATAAGACAGCTTGCTGGTGTTGGTATGGTTTTCCAAACAGCTGAACATACACGCTTTACTCATTCTTTAGGTGCTTACCATATGGCTAATTTAGTTATTCACAATGTTGATGGTATGGAAAAAATTAGCGAATATGAACATGTTGTATTTTTGATATCTGCATTGTTACATGATGTTGGACACGGCCCATATTCGCACGCTTTTGAAACGACAATTGACAAATCACACGAAGATATCACTGTATCAATGATATTATCACCTAAAACTGAGATACATAATGTATTAAATATAAAAGAAGGACTTGCAGAAGATGTAGCCAGCGTTATATCTCATGATGGCAAATTCCCATTAATTGAACAATTAGTATCATCTCAACTTGATGTTGATAGAATGGATTATTTATCAAGAGATGCATATATGACAGGTGCTACATATGGAATTATCGATTATTTCCGTATTTTAAGAAGTATGAGAATAATTGATAATAAATTAGTATGTAAGGCAAGTGGTGTCCACTCAATAGAATCATATTTAATGAGTAGATATCATATGTATTTCCAAGTATATTATCATCCAGTTGCAAGAAGCTATGAAGCAGTACTTGAATCTATATATGAAAGAATCAAAGATTTAAGTCAAAAGAATTATAAATTTGAATGCAATTTAACATGCTTTTTAAATGTCATCAACAACAATGATGATTTAGAATCATATCTAGAATTAGATGATGCGTATGTTCAAGGCTTTATTAAGCAATTAGAACATTCAAAAGATAAAACTTTATCAAAACTTTGTAGTGCAATATTGAATAGACATTTATTTAAATGTATAGATTTAGCTAATGAACCTGAAGAAGCAGAATTAGAAGCTATTAAAAATAGATTTAAAGATTCAGATTCTAAATATTTCTTTAAAACGGTTGATGCTAAGGGAGAAGCTTATAAGCATAGTAAAAAAAGTGATATTAATGACATTAAAGTATTATTACCAAATGGTAAGATTAAATCACTTGATCAATATTCTCCTATAATTAAATCATTAGTATCATCAAGCTATACAGAAATACATAGAATATATTATTTTGAGGATTAAAATGGATGATATAATAGTAGTAGAGGGATTACATGATGTATCTAGGATAAAGGAATTATATCCTTTAGCTAATTGTGTAATAACTAATGGTTGTGAAGTCAGTAAAGAGACATTAGATTTAATAAAGAAATTGAGCGAAACACATAATATAATTATCTTTACAGACCCTGATTCACCAGGTGAAAAAATCAGAAAAATGGTTACTGAGGTAGTACCCAATGCTAAACAAGCATTTATAAGAAAAAAAGATTCTATTAGTAAAAATAATAAAAAGGTCGGTGTTGAACACGCAGACCTTAATGTCATTAAAGAATCTTTAGAAAATGTATATTCATATAACGAAAATACAAAAGAAAACATAACTAATATTGATTTATATGAACTTGGATTAAATGGAGATTCAAATAGTGCAATATTAAGAAATAAAATATCTGATATATTAAATATAGGTAAACCAAATAGTAAAACATTCCTTAAACGCCTTAATTTAATAGGTATTTCAAAAGAGGAATTGCAGGAGTTGTTATGCAAAATAAAGTAGGTAATGAAACATTCATTAATAACACATTAAAAGATAATAATATAAAAGCCAAAAAGAAATTTGGTCAAAATTTTTTAAAGGATTCTAAGGTTTTATCATCTATTGTAGAAAAATCAGAAGTGGATAAAGAAACACTTGTAATTGAAATAGGGCCAGGACTTGGTTCTTTAACTGAATTATTATGTGAAAAAGCCGGCTTTGTAATTGCGTACGAAATTGATAATGATTTAATACCTATATTAAATGATAACTTATCTAAACATAATAATATCGAAATTATTAATAAAGATATATTAGAAGTTGATATCAATGAAGATATTAACAAATATATTAAAGATTATAAAAAGGTATATTTAGTTGCGAATTTACCATATTATATTACAACGCCTATTATATTAGGTTTATTAAGTAAAACTAGTTTAATAAAAAGATATGTAATGATGATGCAAAAGGAAGTGGCTGATAGACTTACATCAAAACCTAAAACTAAAGATTATGCAGCTATTACTATAGCGATACAATTTAGAGGTATTGCTAAAACAATTATCAATGTACCTAGAAGTTCATTTATACCTGAACCTAATGTTGATTCAAGTGTAATTAAATTAGATTTATATGACGAAAAGAAATATTTTCCTAAAAATGATGAGTTATTTTTTGAAATCACTAGATTAGCATTTAATCAAAGAAGAAAGACTTTAATTAATAATTTACAAAATAAATACAATAAAGCATTTATCCAAAAAATGCTTGAGAATTTAAATTATAAACCTGCGATTAGAGCGGAAGAATTAGATATAAATGATTTTATTTCAATAAGTGACTATATTAATGAAAACTACAAGGAGGAATAGATAATGTTAAAGGATTATGCTTACGCTAAAATAAATTTAGCACTTGAGGTTTTAGACGAAATTGAAGATGGTTATCATATTGTTAATAATTTGATGGTGCCAATTGACTTAAAGGATGAAATAACTGTTGAAAAGGATAAGGAAATAGTAATTGATGACGATCCTTTTAAAGGCCATAATTTAATTGAAAAGGCAGCAAAAGCATTCTTTGAATACACAGGTATTAAAGGAGGCTGTAGATTTACAGTCAAAAAGAATATACCAGAAGCCGCCGGTTTAGCTGGTGGTTCATCTGATTGTGCCTGCGCGATAAGATTATTAGATAAGTTATATAATACAAATTTAGATTTATTTGAATTAAAGAAGATTGCTGAATCACTAGGTAGTGATGTGCCTTTCTTTATTGAATCAAAGCTTGCGTTATGCAAACATAGAGGTGAAAGAGTATTCCCATATAATATTAATTATAAAAAATATAGGATTCTATTAATTAAGCCTTCATCTGGATTAGAGACAAAAGAAGTATATAAAAGATATAAATATACTAGTAAAAAAAGAGAAGAAAGCATCAATAGCATAATCGATGGATTAGAAAACGATGATGTTTCTAAAATTAAAAAATTTATATTTAATGATTTAGGTAGAACAGCAGCGACATTAAATAAAGAATTAAAAACTATATTTAACGCTTTAAGAGACAATGATATTAGAGTATTTATTAGTGGATCTGGACCAACAATGTATTTGTTTGATCCTAGCGATGAAGAAATTGATAAGGTTGGAAATATTTTAAATAATGTTAATATAAATAATATTTTTATTTTAGAAACTAAAATCGCTTAACATAAAATATAAATAGAAAAAGGTGTAAACGCTTATAATTTATTGGTTAAAACGCTTTACATCTTTTTTTTGTTGTGTTAAAATTAGTGTATATTTTGGGAATATCCCTATATACGAAAAGGAGTTTAAAATGAAAAAGAAAAGAATTTTATTAGGTCTTACTTTAGCTGGTGCAGCATTATTTGCATTAGCATCATGTAAGGGCGGAAATGACAAGAAGAGCGAAGAAGCAACTTCTCAAGCAACTTCTCAAGCTGCAACAAGTGAAGCAACTTCTCAAGCTGCAACAAGTGAAGCAACTTCTCAAGAATCTACTCAGGCAACAGTTAAATTTGGTGCTAAGTTCTTAGATGGTACTGCTGCTAAATATTATGATGATTTACAAGTTGTAATTGATAAGGGAGGCAAAGTATCTAAGCCTGCAACAGATCCTTCTGAAGAAGGATATACATTCTTAGGCTATTATACTTCAGCTACATTAGCTACAAAATTTGATTTTGAAAACACAACAATTACTGCAAATAAGACAATCTATTGTGCATTTGATAAGAATACAGCTTATCATGAGAAAGTTGCAGCAGCAACAGAAGGTCAATATTGTGTAATGGAAGACTTTAATAGTGGTAAAGCTTTAACTAAGGCTGAATTTGGTGATGCTGCTGGTATTTTTGATCAAAGTGCTGATGGCGGTAAAGTTGATATGGCTAACTTCGCTGCAGTTGTAACTGGTGATGGTAATGCAATAAGAGGTACACTTGGTATTGGTTTTGGTGGTGTACAAACAACATCAACTATTAAGGGTTATTTAGAATTGAATATGGCAAGCTTCAAGCAAGATATTTTCTTCGGAGTTATCGGTGCTAAGAAGACTGCAACTGAAAAATTTGATGAAGGTGCAGACTACAAGATTATGAATTTTGGTACTGCAAGTGATGGTTCATCAAGAATTAAATACGATGACGAAGCTACTCAAGTTAGTATTCCTGATACTAAGTTAGCTGCTGGTACAAATTATGTTATGGAATATGAAATTGATACAGTTGCTAAGAAGATTAAGTTATCTGTTGATGGTGTTGCTGTTAAATTATCTGATGCAGAAGACAAATCATTTGATTATAGTGCAATCGACGTAACTGGTGTTAAGGGTATCCAAATTACATCATTAGGTTATGCAATCAATATTTCTGTTAATAATGTATTAGTAGAAATTAATGAAAATGATGCTACAGAAGCAAAAGCAAATGCAATTGCTGCTGTTAAGGCTTATGCTTCAAATGCTAAGTATGATTATGCAAAGGATGCAGTTGATGCAATTATTGATGAATATACTAATGAAACAAATGGTAAGTTAGTAAATGCTACAACAATTACTGAAATTGCAACATTATCTACAGAAGCAAACGATAAGTTCTTAGCTGCAATTGCTAATAAGACAATTACAATTCACTATATGTCAGCTGCAAATACAGCAATGCAAAAAGATGGTGCTGATTATACTGCAACAACATCTAATTTCGAATTAGGTTATACTGTTCTTAAGGGTGATGTTACTCCTGAAGGTTATGTTGCTGGTGACTTATATGCTGATTCAGCTTTAACTACTGCACTTCCTGTATTAAATGATCAAATTACTGATATTTATGTGGTATTAACTACTGCTTCTAATGTTGAAAAGACAGTAACAATTAAAAATATCAAGAAAGCTGATGCTACTGACCTAGATAAGGCTAATGATTGGTATGGTACAGGTTCTTATAAGGAATCACAAGCTGATGGTAAATCTGGTGAAGCATCTACACCTACAACAGGTAATTATGAATGTTATCAAATTGCTATTTCAGAACAAAAGAATGCTGATGGTAATTCTTACAGTCCAAAACAATATAAAGATCCAACATATTTATATTCATCTAATTTTGCAGATGAAACAACAAGTGTTACAATTAATATGACAGGCTTTACTGGTGGTTCAAGTAGTGCATCTAAATATGTTAAGGCTGTTGCATATGATGCTGATGGTAATGCAATTGGATCTGTAGATATTTATACATCTAAATTGAAAGCTAATGGTTCATTTACATCTGATGGCGAAAGCGAAACAGATATCGTATTATCTGCTTCTGCAAACATTTCATATGTAAGATTTGAATGTACAACTGAAGGCAAGTCAGTATTTATTACTAGTGTTAAGTTAATTTACGCTAAAGCTAACTAATTAATTTCAATATTATAAAAATTAAGCTTATTAGATATAAAGTCTAATAGGCTTTTTTTATCCACATTTCTTTGAATATTTGTCCACTAATACACTATGTTAAATAATATGTCTTATATGAGATTATTTAATTAAAGATATTTATGGAAAAATTTACTCAAAAATGATTAAAAATCAATTAATAAAATTGACTAGTATTAAATTCAATGTTAAAATAAAATCGACTTAATTTATAATTAAGAAAGCGTTTTTAAAGCGCGAGGAGGAAAAAATGAAAGGATTGAAGACAATTAGTATAGCTTTATTATCTTTATCTATGGTATTAGCTTTTTCATCTTGTAGAAATCATAATTCAGTTGATAGAAACAGAGATATTGTTGCTGACTATAGTGGAGAACAATATGCTAATCTAACAGAAAATGAAATTGGCGCCAAATATAATGATGCTTTGAGTTCAGTTTCTGTTGATACGTCTGAAGCAAGAACAACATTCTATGTTGGTGAAAAGTTCGATAGCGAAGGCATAAAGGTCATTAAAGTTATAAGAAGACGTAATCTCGAAACAAGCGCAGTAGAGGTTATTGAACAGGAATCATCTGAATACACTATTAATACAGATGAAGTAGATATGAACAAAATTGGTACATATCCAGTTACAGTAACTGTACGTGTTGGTGTTGCAACACAGACAGATACTTATTATATCAATGTATGTTCATCATTATTTGAAACAACACCAAATCTAGATTATACTGCCAGTGTAAAAGCTAGATATAAATCTGATGGCAAATCTATTAGAGAATATATTATGGGTGTTGATGAAATTAAGGAAATTAAAGCAAGTGATATTTCATTAGAACTTGTTAATAATTCTGTTGATGCGAATTTAGATATCAGCCAAACATTTACACCTTTATCTTTAGATGATTCTAAATTAGAAATTGATTTTTCTAAGGTTGATTATACAAAGGAAGGTTCATATGTAATAAGAATTACATATAAAGCAGGCACTGTTACAATTGATGGTGTAGACTATGATAACACTGTAACATCATTTGTTTGTGTAAGTATTACTAACCCTATCAAGGAAATTGAAATTGCAGAATCCAATGATACATTTGAATTTAATGTTGAATATTCTTCAATTGATTACTTTACTAATAGTGGTTGGAAAATTAAGGCTACTCATACAAATGGTGATGAAGAAATATTAAATATTACATCCGATTTATTTAGTATTTCTAATATGAAGACTTTATATTGGGACAATGCTCAAGTAGTTACAATTAATTTAACAGGTACTGATAAGAAGATTGATACGACAATTATCATAGTTAATGAGGGTGCTACTGCAAAGGTATTTAACGACTTAAAGTCAATGGATTCAGATGCAGAAGGTGCATATGTAGAAGGCTTAGGTTATAAGATTATTATTGATACTGAAGGTATTATTTATGGTCCATCACCAGCTGCTGGTAATGCAACATATACAACAGGTAGATCATCAAAAGATAGTTACGATGGTTTATCATTTGAAACACGTGTTACAATTAAAGGTGATAAACAATTCTTTAGTGTAAAGGTTGATAATGCATCAGAAAGTCAACCGACAGCAATTGTTGTTTATTTTGCTTCTTCAAGTGCTGAAGTTCGTGAATTAACATTCATTGATCCAGAAGGAGAAGAAACAGTATTTGAATCAACATCAACTAAACAAGAAATTTGTAGAGCTATTTTATATGCAAAAGAAAATGGTGTTTATAAATTCTATAGTAGTTCATCAATGTACATCCATGGAATCATGGTTGTAGGCGCTAAGAAGTAGGAGGAGTAATATATGAAAAAGATTAAATTTGTATCACTTATTGCGACTTCTATATTAGGTGTAGCTGCCGTTGCATCAATTGTAAAATTCAATAAAGACAACAACAAAGTAGAAACTAATATTGATGACGCAACAAAGCAATTAGTTGATTATAACGAAGATGGAACAGTTGCAATTAACGATAAATATATCGATGCTTTAACTGATCCAATATATGTTTCACCTAAGGGTGGAGCAAATTCAGCTGGTACTAAAAAAGACCCAATGTCTTTCTCAGCTGCATGTGCTGTTGCAAGACCAGGCACAACAATTTTATTAAAGAAGGGTACTTATTCATATGACTACCGTCTTCAAGTCGGTGGTACAGCAGTTGACCCTAATACTGTACATGGTGATGAAACAAACTATATCACTGTAAGACCTCTTGATTTAAATGAGAGAGTAATATTTGATTTTAGTGAGCAAACATTCAATGGTGATAATAGAGGTATCCAATTATATGGTAACTTCTGGCATTTCTATGGTATTGAAGTTTGTGGTGCTGGTGATAATGGTATGTATATTTGTGGTAGCCATAATATTATTGAAAACTGCCAATTCTATAACAATAGAGATACTGGTTTACAAATTGGTAGAGGTAGTTCAAGTGATTCAACATTAAATTCATGGCCAAGCTACAATTTAATTAAAAACTGTACATCATTTGCAAATTATGATGATATTACATATGGTGAAAATGCCGATGGTTTCGCTGCAAAGCTTACTGTTGGTTATGGTAATATCTTTGATGGATGTATGGCATTTAGAAATTCAGACGATGGTTGGGATTTATTTGCCAAAGTAGATTCAGGTGATATCGGTACAGTTATATTAACTAACTGCGTATCATTTGAAAACGGATATTTACCTTACAAGAACTTTAACAAAGATGACACAGCTTATTACAATACATATAATACATTAAATGGTGATGGTATTGGATTTAAGTTAGGTGGTTCTACAATGAAGGGTAACGTTATTGTTGATAACTGTGCAACTTGGGATAACAAGCTTCATGGTGTAAGTGATAACTCTAACCCTGGTGTAATCCAAATTAAAAATTTAACAGCATTTAACAACTGTGCTGGTTTAGATATTACTACAGGTAAGATTTCTGATACAAGAGGTATCGAAGGTATTACAAACAAGAGTAATAATATCGACGTTGCTCGTAGTGTAGAAAGCTACAATAGTTATTATGGTGTTTTATCATATGTTAATAACCAAGCTAAATTTACTACAGCTAATGACTCAGGCTATAACAAAGATGCATTTAGAGGTAGTACAGCTTATAGTATTTTCAATACAAGCTATGACCAAGGTGAAGTATATAGAGCATTTGGTGCATATGAAGATGCATCAAGCTATAGTAGTGACTTAGTTGATACTACATATTCATTTGGTACAGCTTATTCAGCTGGTATTACAGATGCTGATTTCAAAGACTTAAAACCTATTAATGCTGAAGTAGATTCAGTTGATGATATTGAAAAATTACTTAAAATTCATACTAAATATAGAAACATAGATGGTTCTATCAACATGGGTGATCACTTAGCTTTAGCTAGTGAAACGTTAAATACATATTGTGATGGTAACCCAATTGGTGCCGTATTAAATAAGAGTAGTAATGCTGAATATGGTCATTATGGTATGTATACATTTAGAAATAACACAACTGATTTTACTGACGATCAAGTAAAAGTATTATCAGCATATAGTGTAACAGAATGTATTACTAATTGTGATGCAGTATATCAAGATTTTAGACTTCCTAAGTTAATTCACGGTGCTAGTATTTCTTGGACTAGTTCAGATACATCAGTTGTATCAATCGATATTGATGAAGAAGTAAGCGTATCAAGTTCAGTATTTAGCTGGGCAAGAGTTAATGTACCTGATTCAGATAAAAAGGTTAAATTGACTGCAACTATTACTTGTGGTGCAGCAGTTGCAACTAAGGAATTTGAATTAACAATTAAGGGACGTAATCAAGCATTAGGTGATTTAGCATCTACAAGTAACGAAATGATTCGTGTTGAATTATATTCATCATTTGTAGAACCTGATATTTATGCACTTGATGATTCATCAATTACTGCAACTAAGTTACCATTATCATTATATGATATGAGTTACAAGTATGAATATGCACTTGATGGTAACTCAACATTCTATACAATCGATGACGTTTATACATCTGTTCCAGGTGTATTTAGAGTAACAGCTACTGCTACAAGCAAGGCTGATAGTACAGTAACTTCATCATATACATATTATGTATATGTAGTTGATTATGACTGTCCAATTGATTTCATCGGCAATGAAAGTAATATTTCATTAAGTGATGATGGTTTCGTTGTAACAGGTGATTTATCAAATATTTCTGGTAGTGTAATTGCTACATATTCAACAACAGAATTAACACTTAATACTGCAGCTGATATCATCGCTTTAGGTGAAGATAAGTATCAAGAAGTATTAATTGAATCTAATTCAATCGTTGCTCCATTCGTAGCTGACAACAATTCAATTGTTGATGGTAGTACTCAATACTACATGTATTATGCAGTAGTTAATACTAATAAATCAAATACAGATAACCAAGTATATTCATCATCTATTAATGTTCAAAATGTAACATCTAAAGATGAATTCTATTACTTAGCTCGTACAGGTGTATTACCTGGTGGTTCATCAAGCAGTACAACAATTTACTCATTAACTAGTGATTTAGACTTTGCTGATTATAGTTGGGATGTTTCAGCTAACACTTCAACAGGTACTAAGATTGAAATCGATGGTACAGAATATACAGTAATTCCTGAAGGCTTCAAGGGCTTATTCAGAGGTAATGGTCATACAATTAAGAACATTTCTATTAAGGCAAGCGAAACTGTTACTGCAACTGATAAGTACGTTAACATATTCTATAAGTTAGATAATGGTACAATCATGGATGTTAATTTCGATAATATCGTATTAAATGGTGATGCAAATGCTAAACAAATTGGTATCATCGGTGATATGGTTGGCGGTTATGTAGCTGATGTTCATGCTACAAGAATTGAATGTACAGGTAAGGAAAGTGCTGGTGGTATCATCGCTAAGATTTCTGGTGGTATCAACAATGTTAACCGTTGTTCATTCGTTAACCCAATCCCTTCTGATCTTACATCATTAGAAAGTATTCAAAATAATCTTGAATATAGAATTTCTACAACTAACAAGTATGAAGGTGGTATCATTGGTAACGTTCAACTTAACAGTGACCAAGATTTATTATACTTAAATGTTTATAACTGTTATGTAAATGCAGTTATCGGCGATGGTAAAGATTCTGGTGGTAACGCTGGTCTATTAATCGGTCGTTGTAAGGGTGAAACAGTTGATTATGTATTAGACATCGAACATAACGTTGTATATGGTATGGTTGTATGTAAGGGTCAATATATGGCTGGTATCGTTGGTGACTTCGATAACGGTTTAGCTCAAGTTACAATCAAGTTCAATATTGCTGATGTTAAGTTCATGTATAACAGTGTATATTTAGATGCTTATGAAGCAGCTATGAATTCAGTTGAACAACATTATGCTCATAAGAATTCAAGCCCAATCGTTGGTCGTGCTGTACATGCAGAAGATGGTCTATATATTACAAGTCAAAACTTAGGTTCTTGGGTTGAATATTATAAGACTTACATCGTTTCAAGTTCAATCGCATTTGATTATTCAAATTATGTTGATGATCAAGTATTCTGGACAATGTCATCTTCATATGCATTTGATTCATTAAAGTTCGATCAAGCATTATGGACATACGATGATACAACTCATCAACTTATACTTACTGTTTTAGTAAAATAATTTAAAATTAAGAACTACTTAGCTTAAAAGCTTTGTAGTTCTTTTTGTTTTTGTCTAAATATGATAGAATAATAATAAGAGGCGATGACAGTGAAACCTAATGATTATTTTGGTGCGGCTAAGGCTGTATATTTAAATTTACAAGCTGACTTTGTAGATCTCCTTAGAGATAATTATAAAAATACAGATATGGAAGATGAAGTCAAAAAGACAATGAAGAAAATTGTTTCCGGTCTTGAACTTACTGTCCAATGTATTTTGCTACATATCGGTCTTGAGGATAATAAATTATCTATTAATGAACAAAATTTTATTTATGATATTGGTATGACAAAAAATTCACTGATGGAATATATTAGAGGCGAACTTAAAAATCATTGTAATTTAGAAACAATTGCCAAACAAAGCGTAAAAGAAAGAAAAGCATTAATAGAAAAAATTGATGATATTATTTTGAAATTAGTTGATAAGATTGCAATATTATTTGCTCCTATCATTAAAGGTGATAAAAAAAATGAGATTTTTAATACATCAATTGAAAGGTTATTTTTCATATCTGAGATGTTTGTTAAATCAGATGGTCAACAAGCTGTAAATCTTGACAGTGTTTCTAATACGATCAATAGATTATTTTCGGTACCGCTAATGAATAGAGTAAATGAAATATAATTAATTAAAATATTCTTATTCTTAATTGAATAAGAATTTTTCTATTTTAAAATTGCTATATCTTAATGTATAATAATAATGGTTTTAAAAAGGAAGTAATATTATGATTAATAAAGTAAAAGATTTTATCTTGAAAAAATTAAATATTAATCAAAGTATTGTATGTGCTGTTTCAGGTGGTGCTGATTCTGTGGCTTTAATTTATATTCTTAATAAATTAGGATATAAATGTATTTTGGCTCATGTCAATCACCATAAGAGAATAGAAAGTGAAATGGAAGAAAAAGAAATGAGAAATTATGCTAAAGCTTTAAATGTTCCATTTGAGGTTTTAGAATACCATTTCGATGGCAATGATAATTTCCATAATGATTCACATAACGCACGTTATAATTTTTTTAGAGAAATCTGTGACAAATATAATACAAATATTATTGCCACTGCTCATCATGAGGATGATGAAATAGAAACTATTTTAATTAAATTAATGGAAGGTTCTAATTTATATGGATATGGTGGAATATCTGTATGTAATGACGATGGAAAATATAAAATAATTAGACCTTTATTATGTTTATCTAAAAATGATATTTATAAATTTGTAAGTGATAACCATTTAAAATATTTTGAGGATTCATCTAATGCAGAAGATGATTTTTTAAGAAATAGACTTCGTCATCACATCATTCCTAAATTAAAAGAAGAATGCCCGTCTTTAGGAGATATGGCACTTAGATATTCTTTATTGTTACATGAATCATTTGATTATATTAGACAAAATAGTATAAGTTATTTAAAGGCTAATAATGGAGTTATTATATTAGATTCATTTAATACGCTTCATATAGCTTTAAAAAAGGATATTATTGCCTATATGTGTGAACAATATAGTGTAAGGAAAAATACTAAGATAATCGATAATATTCTATCAATTTTAAGTGAATCTTGTGGAAATAAAGAAATAAGACTAGAAAATGATTATATCTTCGTAAAAGAATATAACAAAGCCTACATAAAAGAAGTAATATATGACGATTTTGAACAATTAGAATTGAATTTAGACGATATGGTTATTTTCAAAAATAAATATAAATTCTATTTTTCAAAAAATATAAATAGACTTAATGCAAAACATATTAATTTATGTTATAATCAGTTAAAATTACCATTAATTATAAGAAATAAAAAAGATGGTGATTTTATTAAGATAGAAAATGGAACTAAAAAGCTATCTAGAATATTCATTGATAAGAAGGTTCCAAAAAATGAGAGGGCGAATGTTCCAGTCATTTGTGATAAAAAGAATAATATATTGTGGGTATTTGATTATGCTAAAAGTGATGATATTTATTCTTATAAAGAAACCGGAGATATCTATTTAGTATGTGAGGTAATAGAATGAATGAAGATATAAAAAGAGTCATTTTTAATGAAAAGGATATCGAAAAGATCATCGATAAATTAGCTAAAGAAATTAATAATGATTATAAAGGTCAAAGTCCAGTCGCTATTGGATTACTTAAGGGATGTTTACCTTTTATGTCTGATTTAGTAAAAAAATTTGATTTTGATGTGAAAATCGAATATATGAGAACCTCATCATATGTTGGAACTGAGTCACGTGATGTTAAAATAATTGGTCATGTTCCTGATGTTAAAGATATGGATGTACTTTTAATTGATGATATTATTGATTCTGGTAAAACACTTAAAGAAATTCAAAAGCTTTTGTTAAATATGGGAGCCAAAAGCGTAAGAACATGTGTATTATTAGATAAGATATTGCCAAGAAAGATTGAATTAAATGTAGATTATGTTGGATCAAGAGTTGAAAACGAATTTGTAGTTGGATATGGTTTTGATTATAACGAAAGCTATAGAAATTTACCTTTTATTGGCGTTTTAAGGGAAGAGGTTTATAAGAAGTAGGAGGTTATTATGCAAGATAACAAAAATCAAGGTCAATCAAGACAAAAAAAGAGATTTGATGTCATTTTCTTTGTCTTCATTATCCTAATTATAGTTGGTTTTATCGTTTTCTTTAGACAAATGTCTAAATCTACAACTACGACATTAAATTATAGTGAGTTCACTCAATATGTCGATGAAACTGATGATACTAAAACTAGAATTAAAGGTGACTTAACTGCTGAAGTTGTAGGTGGTGAAAATAGTGGCCTATACTATATTAGAGGTTCATTCTCTGGTAGTGAAAGTGGAAAATTTAAGGTAATTGTTACAGAAGATGTAATAAATGAATTATTAATAAATGAAACTGATACTATTAATGTTAGACTACTTAAGGTTTCAGAAAACATGTGGTTATCAGTTATTGTTTCATTGATACCTTATATTATTTTAATTCTATTATTATTCTTCGGCTATAGAGCCTTAGTTAAAGCATCTCAAGGTGCCAATAGTAGCGCGATGGATTTTGGTAAATCTACTGCGAGATTATCAAAAAATAAGACAGTAACATTTAAAGATGTTGCCGGCTGTGATGAAGAAAAAGAAGAATTAGTAGAAATAATTGATTTCTTAAAAAATCCAAGAAAGTATAATGAAATTGGTGCCAGAGTACCTAAGGGTGTTTTATTATTTGGTCCTCCAGGTACAGGTAAGACATTACTTGCTAAGGCAGTTGCTGGTGAGGCTGGTGTACCATTTTTCTCAATTTCAGGTAGTGATTTCGTAGAAATGTTTGTAGGTGTTGGTGCTTCTCGTGTTAGAGATATGTTCAATACTGCAAAACAAAATGCTCCATGTATCATCTTTATTGATGAAATTGATGCTGTAGGACGTCAACGTGGTGCTGGTATGGGTGGAGGTCACGATGAGCGTGAACAAACACTTAACCAATTATTAGTAGAAATGGATGGATTTACAGGCAATCAAGGTATTATCGTAATTGCTGCGACAAACCGTCCAGATGTACTTGACCCAGCTTTATTAAGACCAGGTCGTTTTGACCGCCAAATTACAATTGCTAACCCTGATATTAAGGGTCGTGAGGCAATTTTAAAGGTTCATGCTAGAAATAAGCATTTAGAAGAAAGTGTAAAGCTTGAGGATGTTGCTCAAAGAACTCCAGGTTTCTCTGGTGCTGATTTAGAAAACATCTTAAATGAAGCAGCTTTACTTGCTGCACGTGATAACCGTAAGGTTATTAATATGCAAGATATTGATGAAGCTACAGATAGAGTAATGATGGGACCTGCTAAAAAGAGTAGAGTCATTTCTGACGAAGAAAAGAACGTAATTGCTCACCATGAAGCAGGACATGCAGTCATTGGTCTAAAACTTGACAATGCTAATATTGTTCAAAAAGTTACAATAATTGCCCGTGGTCAAGCTGGTGGCTATGCACTTATGCTTCCAGAAAAAGAAAATTATTTATATACTAAACAAGCGTTATTAGATAAGATTACAGGTTATTTAGGTGGTAGAGTATCTGAAGAAATTAATTTCGGTGAAATTACAACAGGTGCTTCAAATGACTTTGAACAAGCTACTAAGATTGCTCGTGCTATGGTTACAGAATACGGTATGAGTGAACTTGGACCACTTCAATATGAAAAGAATGGCGGTTCTATATTCTTAGGTAGAGATTATCTTAAGGAAAAGAATTTCTCAGATCAAGTTGCTTTAGAAATCGATAAAGAAATTAGAAGAATTGTTGAAGAATGTTATGAGCTTGCTCGTAAAGTTATTACAGAAAATTTAGATTTATTAAAAGTAATCGCTAATTATTTAATTAAGGTTGAAACATTGAATAAGAGTGATATTGAAGAAATCGAAAAGACTGGTAAACTTGAATGGTACGATAAGCTTGAAGCAGAAAAAGAAGCTAAACGTAAGATTGAACAAGCGAAAAAGGAAAAAGAAGCTTTAGAAGCTGAAGCCTTAAACGAAGAAAATAATTCTTTAGAACCTAAACTTGAGGAAAATAAAGAAGAATCTAAAGAAGAACCTAAAGAAGAATCTAATGATGATTCAAAAGAGGAATAATATAATTAATAATGAGATTAGATAAATATTTAAAGGTTTCAAGATTAATTAAAAGACGAACTGTTGCCAAAGAGGTTTCAGAAGCCTCAAGAGTGTTAGTTAATGGTAATCCTTCAAAGCCTAGTAAGGATTTAAAAATAGGCGATGAGATCACAATTGAATTTGGTACTAAAAGCGTGACAGTAAAGGTTAAATCATTAGATCCTTTGACATCTAAAGCGGATGCTTCTAGTATGTATGATTTTATTTCAGAAATAAAAAAATAAGCAAATGAAGGTGTAATTTTAAAAATTACATCTTTTTTTGTTCATAAAATGTTTTTTTGCCTATTATTTAATGGAGGTAAAAAAATGAAGAAGAAAATTGTATTTATATTTATGTTCTTAATAATTATTTTTAGTCCAAAAATTTATGCTTTAAATAATTTAGATAGAATTGATTATGAAGTCTATAAAAATTTAGAAGAAGAGTATTGTAATCTAATAGTTTTAGATAAGGATGATGTATATGATCTGGTTGAATCTACAAATGGTAATAATCTTTATGATGTAACATATAGATTTAAATATGAATTCATTTTAGATAACAATGAGATATTAGTTTATTATTTATATATCAATTTTTGGCAATATGAACTTATATCAATGGAAATATGTTTGGATGATGATTCATATATTATATATGATAACAACGGAAATAATGATTATTTTTGCGAGTGGAATTTAGATTTATTTGATTATTATAAGGAACAAAGATATTGTAAATTAAATAATATATCTTTTGTTGTTTTATCAGGTGAATA
>JAILIY010000055.1 GCA_024695025.1 Acholeplasmatales bacterium | reverse complement strand
GCTAAAACTAATTGATTAGGTATAGTTATATCTCTAATCTTCCATTCCATTAATTTCACCTAATACTTTTCCTAACATTTCTGTTGGAAGTCCTATTATATTATTTAAAGAACCTCTATATTCATCAACTAAATTAAAGCCTAAGCCTTGAATAGCGTAAGCTCCTGCTTTACCGAATGGTTCTTCTGTATCAATATATTCATTTATTTCATCATCACTTAATTCTTTAAATTTGACATATGATATTTCACAATCATTAAATACATAATTTTTATATATTACACATAAACCACTCATAACCATATGAGTCTTACCAGATAAAGCGCGAAGCATATTAAAGGCATCTTCTTTATCTTTTGGTTTACCAAATATTTTATTGTCTAATACGACTATTGTGTCACAGCCAATTAATATAGAACCATAATCTAAATCTTTATTAACACTAGCTTTTAAAAAGCCCAATCTTTTGACATTGTCAACGATAGTTAATGATTTATCAAATGATTCATCTACATCATATGCTTTAATTTCAAATTCATAGCCCATGTTGGCTAATAATTCTTTTCTTCTTGGTGATGATGATTTTAAAATTATTTTTTTACTCTTAACTGACATATTTCATAAACTCGTTATGGTAATTTACATATTCTCTTCTCAATGTAATAATTTTATTATCTTTTATAAAACAATGAAGGGATTCGGCCTCACATACTATTTGGTCAGTTTCTTTATTTTTCATTTCATAACTGAATTCTATCTTACTACCATTGTATCTTTTAACCCATAATTTAATGATGATATCATCATCAAAATGTGCAGGGCTTTTATAATTTACATTGATACTTACAACAGGAGATATAATTCCTTTTTCTTCCATTTCTTTATAAGTAATACCAACCTTATTTAAAAATTCAACTCTAGCTTCCTCCATCCATTTAACATAATTAGAGTGGTGTACAACACCCATCTGATCTGTTTCATGATAATGAACATGTCTTAAATATTCCATAACTTTTCCCCTTATCTATATTGCAAAAAGGCCATTTTCAAAGATAGTTACTATATCTCCATCATATGTTTCAGCCTTTATTTTTAAATCTTCAGTTCCAATCATAAAATCAACATGAATTGCTGATTTATTAAGTGGAATCTTTTTAATCTCTTCTTCACTCAATTTTTGGTAATCTTTTATACATTCTGTAAAAGATTCACCGATTGCCAAATGACATACTGCATTTTCATCATATAGTGTTGAATAAAACAGTACACCTGATTTATTTATAGGTGAATCAAATGGTACAAGGGCAACCTCTCCTAAATATGAAGCACCTTCATCTACACTAATTAGTTTTTCAAGTAATGATTTTTCATTTTCTTTATCTGATATTACTCTTATTATTTTACCATTTTTAAATTCAAACCCAAAATCACTAACTACACTACCTAAAACTGAAAGTGGCTTTGAGGCATATACTATACCATTTGCTGTATTCTTATTAGGTGATGTAAAACATTCTTCTGTTGGCATATTAGGATTGTATACAACCCCAGAATATGTAACTTCTGAACCTGAATTAAATATCATTTCTTTTGGCAATTCAATTGTAAAATCTGTACCAATTGAATTTTTATAAATTAATTTTTTTATTCCTAATTCATTTAATTTATCTGTCTTTTCTTTTAATATCTTATTGTGGATTTCCCAATTCTTTACTCCATCACCGTTACAACGTGTCACTTCTAAAATTGTTTCCCAAAGTTTTTCCATAGCCTTTTTAGGTGATAAATCAGGAAATACCTTACGTGCCCATTTCACACCGGGTATACCGGCGATAACCCATTGATATTTATTATCCATCTGATTTCTATATGAACGGATAATAGGACCTGTAATCTTTCTTACATTAGTTATTTTATCTTGATCCAAACCAGAAAGAGAGTCTGGATCACTTGAATCAATATAAATTCTTGCAGGAAGCTTATCTAAATAATATTTCCATCTTTCGTGTAACCAATTAGGAAATTCAGCTAAATCTTTTTCTTTTTCATATTTATATTTAATTCTATTAATTTCATCACTTACAAAATCCATCGTAACTTTACGAGCTTTAGCTTTATAACATTCTTCTACTAAATATTTGGCAAAATAATTATCATCTACATTACATGTGATAACTACATCTTGTCCCTTTTGGACATTCGCTCCTATTTTTACAATGATTTTAGCATATTCTTTTAATACACTTTTTTTCATATATTACCTCACTCTTAAAATCATACATTTTAAATATAATTGTTCTTCCGATTGTAAAAGTGCAGGATGATCAGGCGCTTGAATTCTAAAATCCAAAAATTGCAGTGTACGTTTCGCATCATGTGCTGCCTCATTAATCATCTGCATAAACAAATCAGGTGTCATATGTTGGCTACATGAGAATGTCAATAAATAACCACCAGATTTAATTATTTTCATAGCTTGCATATTTATTTCTTTATATCCACGATAAGCTTTTTTAATTGAATCTTTATTTTTAGAAAATGCTGGTGGGTCTAATATGATTACATCATATTTATTTTTAATATCTTCACTGTGTAAATAATCAAATACATCTACACATTTGGCTTTTAATTGTGTGTATCCATTCATCTTAGCATTATTCATAATCTCGTCACAAGCCCTTTGTGAAATGTCGCAGGCATCAACACTTTTGGCTCCATATTTACAAGCGTGAAGCGCAAAGCCACCGACATTTGAAAATGCATCAAGTACAACCTTATCCTTAGCATATAATCTTAAAATATCTCTATTTAATTTTTGGTCTAAAAAATAGCCTGTTTTTTGGCCGTTTTCGATGTCGACCATAAATCTTATGCCATCTTCTTCAACCTCAACTTTAGGGTCAAATTTGCCATACAAAAAGCCTTTAGTTTGTAAAAGACCTTCTTTTTCTCTTGTTGGCATATCACTTCTTTCATATATTCCTTTACATCCAGTAAGTTCAACTAAAATATCAACGATATCTTTTTTTATCATATCCATACCTAAAGACATGAATTGAACTGATAAATAATCACCATATTTATCAACTACAAGGCCCGGTAAAAAATCAGCCTCACTAAATATTAATCTTGTGGCATTCCAACCTAAATTTTTTCTATGTTCAAGTGCATAAGCGATTCTTTTTTTAAAGAATTCTTTATTTATTTTTTCATTTTCATCAAATGTTAATATTCTAACCATTATTTTAGAATTGGCATTAAAAAATCCGTAACATAAAAATGTATTATTAGATGTGTAAACACTACAAATCTTACCAGATTCAAATTGGCCATCGAATCTATCTATTTCATTTGAAAATATCCATGGATATCCATTTAATTTTTCTATTTCTTCATTTTTCTTTAATGTAAGCTTTAGCATGTAACCACATCCTTAATATAATTTTGTGCTCTATATATTTATATCACAAATAATAGTAAAAATAATTAATAAATATTAATTATAAACAAAAAAACTCCTATATTTTTTAAATATAAGAAGCTTTTTCAAAGAAAATTATATAAAATTAACAATTCTTTTTAACATAATCAATGTATTCACTAGCTTTTTCAGTTAATCTAATTAATCCAAAATAGCCTAATACTTCTCTTTTTAATTCTTCACCTTCTAAATCATATGATAACACAAGGTTTTTAAATTCATCCTTAGGAATATCATATATTAATCTGTCTGAATTAATACGTAAATATTTTACATTAAATTTACCACTTTTTGGCCAAATAACATAATCGAAACATTCCATTTCCATATAATAACCTAATTTATTGACTCTGTCTAAAATTACATCAAGTGCGTTAGCTGAGATTTTCGCAACATCAAAAGCTTCTCTCATACGAGCCTTTAAGGTATTTAATGTAATAGGAGCTTCATATTCAATTACATTGGCGATATTGAAATCTAAAATGTCTACAACAGCACTTAAATTGTTGTAGATATCATCAAGTGTTAAATGCTTTAAACTTGTAAATCTTTTATATTCTTGTGTTTTCATATAGGTGCCTCCAATAATATGATAACATTTTAATTTTATTAATAAAATAAAAATATTTTAAAAATCACATAATTTACGACAATTTATAAATATTTTAAACATAATCATAAATTATACTATAAGTGTCTTAAAAAGAAAGGAAAGGATACTTAAATATAAAGTATATAAATAAATCTTTTTCTCCCAAATAACACTAAGATATACTTTATAGGACAATTATGTCATTTTTAAGACAATACTTTTTCTCCCAGGGGTTTATTATTAACCCCTATTTCTTTTATGAATACAAAAACCACCTATAAAAGGTGGTCTTTTTAACTTAATAAAGCTTCATATTTAATTGATTCTTTATATCTTTTCTTATAGACAAATATAAAGCAGATATAATGGACTAAAGCCGTCATTATCCAAGATATTGGATATGAAATATATAATACCCAAAGCTTATGATTAAAGTGGAATATTGTTAATATCCATATAATTCTAAATACTACCATACCTAAAATAGATACAACCATAGGTATTGTTGATTTTCCAAGGCCACGTAAAGCACCGACAGGAATATCCATCAAACCACATAAAAAATATGTAAGTAAAATGATAGTTAGTCTTGTGTTTGCGTATTTAACAGACTCACCACTAGTATAAAAATGAACTAAAATATCTCGTAAAAAATAAGCACTATATCCTAATATTAAACCTGTTATAAAGGCATATAACATACATATTAATATAATCTTTTTACAATTATTTATTTTGTTGGCACCATAATTTTGACTAGTGAATGTTATAGATGCTTGATAAAATGAATTCATTGAAGTCCAAACGAAGCCTTCAATATTTTGGGCAGCCGTATTACCTGTTACAATGACAGTTGATTTAAATGAATTGACTGCCGATTGAATAAATACATTACTTACAGATATTAAACAGCTTTGAATACCTGCAGGTAAACCTACAAGTACCATTTTACCTAATTCTTTTTTATATATTCTAATCTCTTTTATTTTTAATTTAACAACTGAATCAGTTCTAACTAAAAATAATATTACCATAATGGCACTAAAGCCTTGAGATATAATAGTTGCCAAAGCAACTCCCTTGACATCCATCTTAAATACTATTACAAATAATAAATTCAATAAAGCATTTAAAAAGCCTGCGATAGTCAAATAATAAAGTGGTCTTTTGGTTTCACCTATTGAACGAAGTATAGCGGCACCAAAATTATAAACCATATTAAATATAGAACCCATAAAATAGATTTTTAAATAAATAGTTGCCCTATTTATAGAATCCTCTGTCGTATCCATTAAAGAAAGCCAAAATCTAGCTGTAAAAAAACCAAATATTACCAAAAATAAGCCTGAAATTAAACTGAAAGCTATAGCCGTATGAACATTTCTTCTTACGGCCTCATCATTTTTAGCACCTATCGATTTAGCAACTACTACATTGGCACCAATTGATACACCAATAAACAAATTGGTAATAAAATTGATTAAAGATGAAGTGGAGCCTACGGCAGCCAGACTTCCTTCTTTACCAAATTGGCCTATTACGACCATATCAACTGCGTTAAATAGTAATTGAAGTATGCCACTTAACATGACAGGTATACTAAATATTAAAATTTTTTTAAAGAAGTTTCCTTCTGTCATATTAAGCATCTTCATATAAACACCTAAAAACAAAATGCCCATTATAAATGGACATTTGTAAATTACTTAATAATTGTCTTACCACCCATATAAGGTTGTAAAGCCTTAGGAATATTAATAGAACCGTCTTCGTTATAATTGTTTTCTAAGACTGCGATTAAACCACGTGGAGTAGCTAAAACTGTATTATTTAATGTATGAACTAAATATGTACCATTTTCATTTTTAGTTCTAATACCTAAACGACGTGCTTGGGCATCGCCTAAAGTTGAACATGAACCAACTTCAAAATATTTCTTTTGACGTGGAGACCATGCCTCAACATCACAAGATTTAACCTTTAAATCAGCTAAATCACCTGAACAACATTCAAGTGTTCTTACAGGTACATCTAAAGATCTGAAAAAATCAACAGTTAATTTCCACATCTTATTATACCAAGTCATACTATCTTCTGGTTTGCATAATACAATCATTTCTTGTTTTTCGAATTGATGTACTCTATAAATACCACGCTCTTCAATACCGTGAGCACCAACTTCTTTTCTAAAGCATGGTGAATAAGATGTTAAAGTGATAGGTAATTCATTTTCTTTAATGATTTGGCCTTTAAATCTACCGATCATTGAATGTTCTGATGTACCAATTAAATATAAATCTTCATTTTCAATCTTATACATCATATTTTCCATTTCAGCAAATGACATAACACCATTAACTACATCTGAATGAATCATAAATGGTGGAATACAATATGTAAATCCATGATCGATCATATAATCTCTAGCATATGATAACATAGCTGAATGTAGACGAGCTATATCACCAATTAAGTAATAAAAACCATTACCTGATGTTCTACCAGATGCTTCTTTATCTAAACCATTGAATTTGGCAATGATATCAGCGTGATAAGGTATTTCATAATTTGGAACGACTGGTTCACCAAATTTTTCATTTTCAACATTTTCTGAATCATCTTTACCGATAGGTACACTCTTATCTAAAATGTTTGGAATAACCATCATTTTCTTATTTAATTCTTCTGCTAATTTATCAAGTTCAGGTTCAATTTCTTGAATTCTTTGATTGTTTTTGTTAACTGTCTCTTTAATTTGATTTGCTTCTTCAATTTTCTTTTCACGCATTAATTGACCAATCTTTTTTGAAAGTTCATTACGTGAAGCACGAAGTGTTTCAGCTTCTAATTTTAAAGCTCTAATATTTTTATCTAAATCGATTACTTCATCGACTAAAGGTAATTTAGCATCTTGAAACTTTTTTTTGATATTTTCTTTAACAATTTCAGGATTTTCTCTGACAAATTTTATATCTAACATAATAAATCTCCTTAAATGGAAAACCATTTTTCACAACAATAATTATAACACAATAATTAATATTTACAATATTAAAACAATTTAAGAAATTTCATAATATAAGAAAAAGACTCAAACATTAATGAGTCTCAATCTATTATTAAATCTTATGAGTATACAAATAATTATATTATTTTGTACCAAATAATCTGTCACCACAGTCACCAAGACCAGGTACGATATAACCGATATCATTTAATTTTTCATCTCGTGCTGCAAGGAAAATATCTACGTCGGGGTGAGCATTTGATAATACTGAAATACCTTCAGGTGCACCAACTAAACCAACGTAA
>JAILIY010000113.1 GCA_024695025.1 Acholeplasmatales bacterium | reverse complement strand
ATGGAAAACCACAATGAATACAAATACATATTAGAATTAGAAAATAAAAAAGTATTTGTAAGAATTGTTTCTGATTACAACGATTTAGTATATGATATTATCATTTATTCGATAAATGATGACAATGATTTTAATAAATATAAAAGAATCTTTTTCCCAAATATCTTAACACTAAGTGATGATATTAAAAACATGGGATATCCAGTTTTATATGTAGATGATAAAATAAATCTCGTATACAACGAGAAATTATTTACATTAAGAATAGGATATGAAGATTGGGACTATAAAAATAAATGTTTAAATAATTTATGTAATTCGATAGAAGATTTAAATCCTTTATCTGATTTTAACAAAACAGATTTTAAAAAGACTTATACATTTATTAAAAATGGTGGAGAAAAAATAAAACTAGATTTAAATATTAAATATGTTGATGGTTTTTATTTGATTGTTGATTAGGAGAGTATATGAAAACAATAGTAGAATATTTAGAATTGGCATGTGAAAAACATAAAAATAAGGTTGCCTATGGCGATTTAGATGGGGAGATTACATTTGGTCAATTAGCTAACAAAAGTAAAATGATTGCCACTGCGATTTCAAAAATGAATTTGTTTAAAAAGCCAATTGTTTTATATTTTGAGAAGAACACAAGATTAGTTGAGGCAAGAATGGCCTCAACCTATTCTGGCAATTTTTATGTTTGTATGGATACGACAATGCCAGAAGATAGAGTGGCATCTATATTTGATACATTAGAACCTGCATTAATAATTACAGATGATGAATTATATGATAAAGTATCATATAAAGATGTTATAAAGAAAAAATATAGTGATCTATTAGTTGATATAGATGAAGAATTATTAAAAAATGTTTACGATAAAATAATTGATACAGATATTTGTTATTCTATTTTTACATCTGGTTCAACAGGTAAACCTAAAGGAACTGTTGTAAATCATAATTCACTACTTAAATATTTAGAATGGTTTTCTAATACTATGGGTATTGATGAAAATACAATATTTGGTGGTCAAACTCAATTTTATTTCAGTGCATCTTTATCTGATTTTTATTCAACTATCGTTAAGGGTGCGACATATTATATGGTTCCAAAGAGCTATTTTATGTTTCCAATGAAGATAATTGAATTGTTAAATGAAAAGAGAATCAATACAATTTATTGGGTACCAAGTGCTTTAGCACTTTTAGCTAATTTAGATGTATTTAAATATGCAAAGCCATTATATTTAAAGAAAATAATGTTTGCAGGTGAAGTAATGCATGTTAAGCATTTAAATTATTTAATAAAATATTTACCTGATTGTACATATACAAATTTATTTGGTCCAACTGAGACTGTTGATATTTGTTCATATTACACTGTAGAAAGAGAATTCAAGGTAGATGAATCTTTACCTATCGGTAAGCATTGTAACAACTGTGATACATTCATATTAAAGGATGACAACACACTTGCTAAACCTGGTGAAAAGGGTGAATTATGTGTAAGAGGAAGCTTTTTAGCTCAAGGCTATTACAATATGCCTGAAAAGACTAAAGAAGCATTCTGTGAAAATCCATTACAAAAGGCTTACCCAGAAAGAATATATAGAACTGGAGATTTAGTTTTGGAAAATGAGCGTGGTGAATATATTTATTTATCTCGTAAAGATTTCCAAATTAAACATATGGGATATCGTATTGAACTTGGTGAAATCGAATCAAGTGTAACATCACTTGATAACATTAAATCATGTGTTGCATTATACGATAGTGAAAAAGATGAGATTATCTTAATATATGAAGGCAAGGTTAAGCTTGATGAAATATATGAAAGAGTTAATCAAAAATTACCTAGATATATGATTCCATCTAAGATTATAAAAGTTCCTCAAATGGCTTTAAATCCAAATGGAAAAATAGATAGAGCATATTATAAAAAAAATTATAAGAATTTATAGGAGAATAGTAAAATGGAAGAATTAATTAAGATTTTAAAAGAAGTAGCACCTCAAGCAGACGTTGAAAATGAAACAGATTTTATTGAACATAAGGTTTTAGATTCACTTTCAATCATGAGATTAGTAGTAATGATTAATGATGAATTTGATGTTGAAATCACACCTGTTGATATGACACCAGAAAACTTTAAGTCTTTAAAGACAATTTATGAAATGATTCAAAGATTAGAAGACTAATTAAATATTTTAAAACTCAATTTTAGGGGAGAAAAATGAGAAAAAAATCTATAAAATGTTTAATCTTTTTATCACTTTTGTTTTGTGCATATATATTGTCATTATTATTAATACCTAGTGTAGACGCTAAAGAAAAGCGTGTCCTAGGTTATAAAAGAAGTGACAATAAAAATTTAGATATCGTGTGTGTAGGGAATTCTGATTTATATAGTGGATATGTTCCATCTATAATATATGAAAAATATGGTTATCTATCATATAATTGTGGGAAATCACAAGTATCATTAAATCAAGTTTATGATTACACAAAAAACATTTTTGAATATCAAAAGCCAGAACTTTTAATACTAGAAGTAGATTGTTTGACTTTTAAAGGAAAGAAAAAACCAAATAAGGCTTATTCGAATGTTTATCATAATCATGATTTTTGGAAACAAAAATATCCAAAAGATATAATTGAATTAAAAGGATATGTTTTTTCAGATAAAATAGTCCCACCGCTTGATGAGAAAAATGATAAAGATGTTAAAAAACATGACATTAAAATAAAAAAAGAAAAATTTGATATCGTAAAAAATATTAAAAAATTGTGTGATGAAAACAACACTAAACTAATGTTGCTAGAATTGCCTTCATATACATCATGGACTAAAAAATTACATGATCAAATAGAATCATTTTCTAATGAAGAAAATATTGATTTTTTAGATTTAAATTTTAGTGATGAATTTGTAAATGAATATGGTTATGATCCAAACCACGATTTTAGAGATGGTGGAAATCATTTAAATGTATATGGCGCTACTAAGGCAACTAATTTAATTGGTAATTATATTCAAAAATATAATATAACTCCAAATGAAGGTAATGAATCATTTGAAAAAGCAGTAGAATTATTTAATGAGAAAATGTCAAAAATAAGCTGAGAATAACTCAGCTTTTTTCTATATTTTGATAAAAATATTTTTCTTTAATTAGATAGCGTAATGTGATAAAATAATACTGATTAGAAAATAGGTGAGTTAAATGAGTAATATAAGCTTAAGATCGATTGCCAGAATTCAAGCTATGAAGATATTATATATAGCTGATATGAATGATATTTCAGTAGAAAATGCCCTTGTTATGGCTAAAACTGGTATCTTAGATCAAGATGGATTAAATGAAAATAAGGAAATAGAAAAAGAAACTGAAGAATTTTTAAATTTTGTCGTTTTAAATTTAGATGATATTGATAATTGTATTAAAAATACATTAGTTAATTATACAATTGATAGATTAAACGCTGTTGATAAGGCAATTATTAGAGTTGCCACAGCTGAATTAATTGAAGGTAAGCTTGATAAAAAAATTATCATCAATGAAGCATTAGAGATAACTAAGCTTTATTCTGATAATGGTACTCATAAAGCTGTCGCATTTAATAATAGATTATTAGATAATATTAGTTTAAGCTTAAAAAAATAGGAGAATATTATGGAAGAACGTTATTTAACTGTTTCTGCCTTAACTAAATATATTAAATATAAATTTGACCACGACCACAATTTAGAAGAAGTATTACTAGAGGGAGAAATCTCTAATTTTACTCATCATTCTCGTGGGCATTTTTATTTTACTTTAAAGGATGAAGGAGCCCAAATTCAGGCAAGAATGTTTGCCAGCTACGCCTCAAGAGTAAAATTTGAACCTAAAGATGGAGATAAAGTATTCGTCAAAGGAAAAGTATTAGTATATGAACCAGGCGGCAATTACCAAATTAATATTACAGAGCTTAAGACATCAGGTATAGGTGAATTATATTTAGCTTATGAAAAATTAAAAGCTGAATTACAAGAAAAAGGCTTATTTAATGAAGAACATAAAAAGCCTATTCCTTTATTCCCAAAAACTATAGGTGTCATAACATCTCCAACAGGGGCTGCGATAAGAGATATCATAAATACGATATCAAGAAGATATCCATTATGTCATGTCATATTATATCCAGCAAATGTTCAAGGTGAATCTGCAAAAGAAGATATCGCAAACAAAATTAAAAAAGCCAATTTTGATAATTTATGTGATGTTTTAATTGTCGGACGTGGCGGTGGTTCAATTGAAGATTTATGGGCTTTTAATGAACCAGTTGTCGCGTATCAAATATACGAAAGTAACATACCTATCATAAGTGCGGTAGGACACGAAATAGATTTTACAATAGCCGATTTTGTGGCAGATAAACGTGCGGCAACTCCAACTGCGGCTGCTGAACTTGCAACTCCTGATGTGAGGTCCTTAAGAGAAAATGTAAATTATTATGTCGATGCATTAACTAAAAGAATCAAATATGTATTTGATGATAGAAAAATGTATCTTATGGCTATAGACAGAAAAATCGATAGTTATAATCCAAAAAAGGTGTTAGAACATAAAAGAGAAATATTAGATTCAAATCAAAAGAGATTGATACTTTTAATAAATCAAATATTAGAATCTAAAAAACATCAATATGAATTATTGAAGACAGCTATTGAAAACAACAATCCACTTAAGATAATGGATAAGGGTTATTCAATATCTGAAGTCGACGGAAAAATAATCAATGATGTCAAAGATGTCAAAAAGGATGATATCCTAAAAACTAAGATGAAAAATGGAACTATAATAAGTAAAGTTTTGGAGGTAAAAGATGATGGAAGAAAATAAAGAATTATCATTTGAAGAATATCTTAAAAAATTAGATGAATTATTAAAAAAACTAGATGATAAAAACATCGCTTTAGAAGAATCAGTTAAATGTTATACAGAAGCTTTAGATTATTCAAAAAAATGTTATGAAATATTGAATAATCAAGAAAAATTAATTGTATCTAAAATGACAGATATGGGTCTTGTCGATTTTAAGGTTGAACAATAATTATGAGACTCGATTCGTATTTACAAGAAAAAGGATATGTAGAATCAAGAAATAAAGCTAAAACTGAAATTGAAAATGGAAATGTTTATATAAATGATAAACAAATTTTAAAATCTAGCTTTGAGGTAAATGACAATGATAAAGTTGAACTCAAAGATAAATGTCCTTATGTTTCTCGTGGTGGATATAAACTTATGCACGCGATAAAGACATTCAATTTAGATTTTAAAAATAAAGGTGTTTTAGATATCGGTGCTTCAACTGGTGGTTTTACTGACTGTAGTTTACAAAATGGAGCTTCATATGTCATTTCTGTAGATGTTGGTACCAATCAACTACACGAGAGCTTAAAAGCTGATAAAAGGGTAATTTCACTTGAAAATACCAACATAAAGGATTTAAATGAATTACCTAAAAAGATTGATATAATCGTAATGGACGTATCATTTGTATCCATTGAATTTTTAATTGAAGATATCAATAAATTTATTGATGATGATACTATCTTTGTATGCTTAATAAAACCTCAATTTGAGGTTGGTAAAATCCATTTAAAAAATGGAATTGTTAAAGATAAATCAATGTATGTAAAAATATTAGAAAACATTGATAAAGAATTATCTAAATATAATTTAGGTATTAAAAATATAGCATTATCACCAATACTTGGTGGTTCTGGTAATAAAGAATTTATTTCTTTAATAAAAAGAAATTATAAAACTAATATAAATTTTAAAGAATTTGTAAGGTGTATATAATGATTAAAGAACTTAAGGTTACTAATTTTGCGATAATTGAAGATATAGATATTAAATTTAATGACAAATTTACGACATTAACTGGTGAAACAGGTGCTGGTAAATCTTTGTTGATTGACACGATATCACTACTTTTAGGTGAAAGAAGTAACAGTGATATGATAAGATATGGAGAAGATTGTGCCAAAGTATATGGCGTATTTAGTCACAATTCAAATTTAGATGATATATTTAAATCATTAAATATAAAAATATCTGATGAAATTACTATATATAGAGAAATACGTAATAATTCAAGAAATGTAATAAAAGTAAATGATACAAATGTGACTTTGTTACAACTTAAAATGATATCTATTTATATCGCATCTATCCACGTTCAAAATGATACATATAAATTATTTAATCAAGATACTTATTTATCATTTATAGATCCTACAACTGATAAGAATTTTGATAAATTAATGAATAATTATTCTAAAGATTTGTATAATTATTTAAATCAATATGATGTATATGATAAGATTTTAAAATCTAATAAGAATAGAATAGAAAGACTAGATTTTTTAAAATATGAAAAGAATGAATTAGAATCACTTAATCTTACACTAGGAATAGATAAAGAATTAGATGATAAGATTCAAGTTTTGTCTAATTTTGACAAAATAAAAAACAATCTTATTGAAGCTTATAATAGCTTAACTGAACTACCTGTAATAGATAATTTATACGACAGTGCTTCAAATTTAAATAAGATTGAAGAATATGATTTAAAATATAAAGAATACAGTGAAAAAATATATGATTCATATTATATTTTAGAAGATATTAAAAACAATA
>JAILIY010000005.1 GCA_024695025.1 Acholeplasmatales bacterium | reverse complement strand
AAATTAAGTTAAAATAATTATACAAATGATTTTATGCATTAAAAATTTTGAGGAAAGAGGGATATAATGATTTTTGACGACTTAGATGGATTAAGTACAGCTAAAACTAAGATATTAGTTATCGGTGTTGGCGGTGCTGGTAAGAATGCAGTAGACCATATGATTCAAAATGAAGTAATAGGTGTTGATTTTTATGTTGTAAACACAGATGCACAAGACTTAAAAGCTTCAAAAGCAGATCATAAATTATTAATAGGTAAAACAACAACTCATGGTCAAGGTGCAGGTGCCAATCCAGAACGTGGTCAACAAGCAGCCCTAGAATCAGAAGATGATATCCATGAAATGATAGGCGAAGCCCAAATGGTTTTCATTGCCTGTGGTATGGGTGGTGGAACAGGTACAGGAGCCGCTCCTCAAATTGCAAAAATTGCTAAATCACATAGATGTTTAACTATCGGTATTTGTACAAAGCCTTTCACATTTGAAGGACCAGCTAGAAGCAACAATGCTTATTTAGGTCTTGAGAAAATGAGAGAATATGTAGATGCCCTAATTGTTATTCCTAATCAAAAATTACTTCAAATGGTTTCACCAGGTACTAGTATGCTAGATGCATTTAAAGAAGCAGATAATGTACTTAGAAAAGGTGTCAGCGGTATCGCAGAAACTATTACATTACCAGGTTTAATCAACCTAGATTTTGAAGACGTTAGAACAGTTATGGCTAATAAGGGTACAGCCCTTTTAGGTATCGGTGTTGCAACAGGTCCAAACAGAGCAATTGAAGCAGCAAGAAATGCTATTCACAGTGCCCTTTTGGAAGTAACAATTGATGGTGCTACAGATGCGCTTGTAAATATTTCAGCATCTGAAGCTTTAACATTAGTTGAGGCTGATAAGGCAGTTGATGAAATTAGAAACAATTCTGGTAAGGATCTAAATATAATTTTTGGTGTTACAATTAATTCAGACTTAAAGGACGAACTTGTAGTTACAGTTGTCGCTACAGGATACGAAATGAAGGCCCAAGAAAATGGATATGCGGATATTAAAGAACAAATCTTCCGTAATATGGGCGATGGTCAAATGTCATTTGTTAAAAAGAATACAAATGATGAATTATTTTCTACTACATCAGAAGGCAATTTAGATATTGGCTACACTGAAGAAGAACCAGAGGATGACTTCATAGCTTCTCAAGGAACTATTGATAGACAAAGAGAATTATTTGACGTTGATGTTAAAGAATCTCGTCGTCTACAAAAGGAACAAAAGAGAAACGAAAAACTTTTACGTAAACAAGAAAAGCAAGAAAGAAAAAATGGCTTATCTGGTGGAAATCAATCATTCCCTGATTGGTTGCGAAAAGACGGACAATAACATTAAACAAAAACACTACATTTTACAATGTAGTGTATTTTTTTTCTTTATATTTTTTTAATTCCATATTATGATGTTTAAAAGCCTTTTTCTCTTCATGCTTTTTATTTCTTTTAACCATCAATAATCTTTGCTTATAAGCCTCATTTATTTCAGCTAGTAGATGATTACTTTCATCTTTTTGCTTAATGTATCTATGAATTGACTCATTTTTTTGTGTTTTTATATCATTATTAAGCTTTTTGTTTTCGCTCTTTAAAGCGTCTTTTTTATCCTTTATTTCATCAGGAATATTTTTAATTAAGACATCTTTACTATGGATAAACTTTTTAAGTTCATCATCTAAATTATTATTATTTATCTCAGATTCATGAACAATTTTTGATTTTATTTGCATACTTTCAAAATCTAATTGTTTGATACTAGAATAATAATTTTCAATAATATCATTTTGATTTGAAACAACAGCGTAATAATCATCGTAGAATTGTTGCATATTGATATTTTGGGCATCTAATATATCTCTTAATGCTTTATCATATTCTTTATTAAATGCTCTAATTCCTTTAAGATAATTAATTTCAATAAGTCTTTTTTCTATCTTAGCTCTATTGATATTTTTATAATTATTTTCTCTTTCTTTCCTCAATTCTTTACCCTTAACTTTAGCTAATTTCTTATGTTCATTATTAAGGATATTAATTTCGTTTATATTATTTTCTAATATGAGGTTATACTCATTTACATAACTTTGATTTACATTTTCACTAAATTCATTTAAGGCTTCATATAATGAATTAATAATTTTATCGTTGTTATCAATAAATTCTTCACGCTTTTCTTCAAATCTAGTCATATATGTATCAGCATTTAATGAATTTTTGAAAGAAGAATCATCTTTAATATTTAATAATATTTGATTGTATTTTTTCTTTAATTCATAATATGCTTCAGTACTTTTAGATTCAATATCATCTAATTTTGATGTTTGTTTATCATAAGAAGAACTTAAACTTTGTAAAACTAAATTTAATTCAGTTTTTTTCTCGTTTAATGGAATTAAATCCAATTCATTTTTATGAATCTTTTGGCTTAAATCATCAATTTCTAAACTTAAATCATTTGTTTTTTTCTTGTTTTCTTTTTTGTTAAATTTATTAGATTGTTCATTTAAATAATATATTTGACTGTTTAACGTACTGATAGATTTTTGATACTCAGTGTTTTGTAATACTATAGTATTAATATTGTTTTCTAAAATAGTCATCTGTTCTAATACAGCATTAACTTTATTTTTATAGTCACCATGAATTTCTTCGAATAAGCTATTAAATTTATAATCAGATTCAAATTTTGATCTGTCTTCAATGTAGACATTTATAGTTGCCAAAAACACATTATTTATATTGTTAAAGTATTGGATGAATTCTTTGTTGAATTCAACTAATAAACCTTTGAAAAAATCAAAATTGTCTTTTTTAACATCACAAGAAGAACATTCCTTAAAAAGTGATATAATAAATTCTTCGGTTTGTTTAATAATAATAGTATATGTCGACAATATATCATTTATAATTTTTAATTCTAAAATGAATCTATCTTTGAAAAATGAATGTAGATTTAATGTAGATTTATAACTATAATTATTTCTTTCTAGATTTATATTTAAATCATTTTTATCGATAATATTTCTTCGTTGAATAGATAAATCATAAATATCTTGAGCATTTTGGGCCTTAGCTATTTCGATAGAGGCATCCTTAACACTTGTTTTCCTGTCATTTTGTAGTTCAATGTTTTTCTTTGAATAATCAAAAATTGTATTAGAGTTCAACAAGTTTAAATTGTATGCTTTATGATTATAATCATCTAGCACACGAATTTTTTCTATTTCAAGCAAATAGAAAACTGTTAAGAAATTTATACTAGTTTCATGTCGTTTATTTTCAATTATTCTAACTTTTTCATTTAGCTTTTTGACTGAATCTAATTCGTTTCTTGTCTTTTTAACATTGTTCATCAATGTTTGTATATTTTTTTGATAAATAGCATTTTCTTTTTCAAATTCGCTATCAACAGCAATGCTTTTTAAAGAAGCTTCATATCTTATTGTGTTGGCCTGTTCATTATATTTATAGTTCAACATCTTAGTTTTGAAACTATATTCATTTTCGTCTAGGTTATTTACTTCTTGAAAATATTTATTGTCTCTTGTTTCTCTTTCGTCAATTGCTTCAAGGTTATATTTTCTGTGAATATCGGCTTGTTTTTTCTCATAATTATCGCTTGTTTGGATCTTTTTATAAGTGTTATTTAATATTTCAATTTCTTCATTTAATAATTTTTTGTTTGCCTTATTATTTTTGTTGAAAGTAGAAGCAGCACTTTTGGCTTTATCTTTATATATGAATTTATTAGTTTCATCTTGTATAGCTCTCATATCGTTTTCGTAAATTTTATTTATATTAAAAAATTTACTTTGATATTTTTTCTTTGTAGATGCTAAACTCTTATTGTATTGATTCTTACTTATATTTGTTTTTTCATTTAATTTTTTCATTGATAAGAAAAATTCATTTGATATTTGTTTACTGTTAAGTATATATTCTTGATATTTCCTATCTTTTTCAATCTTGTTTATCGTCTTGTTTTTTTCGTAACTATCTTTTTCTTCAATCAATAGTCTATTATTGTCATCATAAAGAATTCTAATTTTGTTATTTAATTCGATAGCGCCTTGTTTTTTTTCTTCCTTTTGTTTTGTTTGTACCATTGAAAAGTTAGAAGAGAAGTCATTTAATTCTAGGTTAGCACTTAGAATTTTATTGTTGTATCTTTCTTTAATTTTAGACATGGATTCTTCATATTCGGCCATGTCAGCTTCATGTTTAGCATTTTCTTTTTCAATTTTTTCATATAATTCTTCATTATATAGTTCAATGTTATCATTATATGAAATATTGGCATTTTTAATTTGATAATCGTATGAATTATTTTTTTCTTTACATTCTGTTTCAAACATTTTAATGTTTTCGGCATTATTATCTATAAATTCTTTTAATTCATTTTCAAATTCAGTTATTTTTTCGTATAATTCATTATTTTTTATTTCTGTACTGTCATCTATTTTCATTACAGCTTCTTCACAAGTTTTTGTAAGATTTAATATCTTTTCATTTGAATTCTTTTCAAGATTTATTTTTTCTTGATTAAAATTGTGAATTAATTTTTCGACATTTTTAAAATATTTTTTTTCATTATCAGATAAATATCTACTTTGAATTAAATATTTTTCTTCGTAATTTGAAATAATTTTTTTGCAATTTTCAAATGTTTCTAGTGTAAAAGGAGAAAAATCATCCAATGCTTTATATTTTTCAATGATACTATTAAGATTTAAAGATAAATTTTTGAATAAATTATCGCTAAATGACATAGTAAAACTCCTTTTTGACCATATATTTTAATTATATTATGAATGTTATAAAAATTACAAGTCTTTAAGTAATAAATTACTTAATAATATTAATATATCTTTAATTTTAATGCTAATTATGATAAACTTAAATGGGTGGTTTTTTATGTATGGATATATAAAAGGGGTTGTAACTAAAATAACTCCAAAAAACATAATAGTAGAAAATAATAATATAGGATATTTGATAATTGTACCTAATCCATATAATTATCAATTAAACGAAACATATATGATTCACACACATCTTTATTGTCGTGAAGATGTTTTTGATTTATATGGATTCCAATCTTATGAAGAAAAAGAATTATTTTTAAAACTAATTTCAGTTTCAGGTATTGGTCCTAAGAGTGCTTTAACTATGCTTGCCAGTGGTACTGTAAATGAGATTATAAACGCTATTGAAAGTAAAAATGATTCATATTTAAGAAAATTCCCAGGAATTGGTAGTAAGGCCAGTCAACAAATCATCTTAGATTTAGCTGGTAAATTATCATACCAAGGTTTAGATTTAAATATTCCATCATCTAGTAAACTTGATGATGTTGAAGATGCGCTTGTAGCGCTTGGATATAGTAAAAAGGAGGCCAGCAAGGTTGTTTCAAAGCTTGATGCAAGCTTAAGTGAAGGTGAACTTGTAAAAGAAGCTTTAAAGAAACTTGTTAGATAAAAATGGAAGAGAGAATAGTTTCCCCAAATCTTGAAGAAGATGAAATATCACAAGAATTATCTTTAAGACCACAAAAATTAAGTGAATATATTGGTCAAAAAGACTGCAAGGAAATGCTTGATGTCTACATTAAGGCTGCCTTAAAAAGAAATGAAGCTTTAGATCATGTATTATTGTATGGACCTCCAGGCTTAGGTAAGACTACACTTGCACAAATTATTTCAAATGAACTTAATGTCAATATTAAAGTTGTATCAGGACCATCAATTGAAAGAAGTGGAGATTTAGCTGCAGTGCTTTCTTCACTATCTGAAGGTGATGTACTTTTTATTGATGAAATTCATAGACTTCCTCGATATGTTGAAGAAGTTCTTTATAGTGCAATGGAAGATTATGTTTTAGATATAGTTGTAGGTAAAGATAATCAGACTCGTACTATAAGAGTCGATTTGCCACCATTTACGCTAGTTGGTGCAACTACTAGATTTGGTGATTTAAGTGCACCACTTAGAGATAGATTTGGTGTAGTATTGAGACTTGAATATTACACTGATGAGGATTTAAAAGAAATCATAACTAGAACAGCTAAAGTATATAATACTAAAATAGATTTAGCTGCCATAAAAGAACTTGCGGTAAGAAGTAGAGGTACTCCACGTATTGCCAATAGATTATTTAGAAGAGTAAGAGATTTTGCTGATATTAAAAATGATGGTGTAATCTCACTTGAAATTTGTAAAGAAGCTCTAACTAAACTTGGAATTGATTCAAGTGGCTTAGATTACACTGATTACAGATATTTAAAGGCTATCGTTGAGACATTTAAAGGTGGCCCTGTCGGTGTTGAGTCCCTTGCTGCGACTATCAGTGAAGAGGTTTCAACAATTGAAGACGTATATGAACCTTATTTACTTCAAGAAGGTTATATTAAAAGAAGTAATAGGGGTAGAATAGCTACAGAAAAAGCATATAAAAAATTAGGTATTAAATATTATAAAGGTATTTTTGAATGATAAAGACTAGTGATTTTGATTATTATTTACCAGAAGAATTGATTGCCCAAACACCTCTTAAAAATAGAAGTGAATCAAGACTTTTGATAATTGATAAAGAAACTAAAAAATATGAGGATAAACATTTTGGGGATATATTAGATGAATTTAGTTCAAATGATGTATTAGTATTAAATGATACAAAAGTAATTCCTGCACGTCTTTATGGCGTTAAAGAAGAGACAAATGCTTGTATCGAATTATTGTTACTTAAGGATTTAGGTGAAAATAAGTGGCAAACTTTAGCTAGACCTCAAAGAAGGGTTAAAATAGGTACTATTATTTCATTTGGTGAAGGTATATTAAAGGCTAAATGTGTAAAGCTTTTAGATCAAGGTGTATGTGAATTTGAATTAATATATGATGGTATTTTAGTTGAAATATTAGATAAATTAGGTGAGATGCCACTTCCTCCATACATCCATGAAAAATTATTAGATAAGGACAGATATCAAACTGTTTATGCAAAGAATTTAGGTAGTGCTGCAGCTCCTACTGCAGGTTTGCATTTTACAAATGAATTACTAAAGGCACTTAAAGAAAAAGGTGTTGAAATCATTTATGTAACACTACATGTTGGTTTAGGTACATTTAGACCCGTAGATGAAGAAGAAATAGAAAACCATGTAATGCATACAGAATATTATGAAGTATCTAAAGAAGCAGCAGAAAAATTAAACAAAGCTAAAGCGGAAGGCAAAAGAATTGTTGCCTGTGGTACAACTTCTACAAGAACTTTGGAATCTAATTATAAAGAAGGTGTAGGATTTAGAGAAGCTTGTGAAAATACATCTATCTTTATTTATCCGGGCTATAAATTCAAAGCAATTGACGCTTTAATTACTAATTTCCATTTACCGAAGTCAACACTAATAATGCTTGTCAGTGCTTTGGCTGGAAGAGAATTTATTTTAGATTGTTACAAGCACGCTGTTGAAGAAAAATATAGATTTTTCTCATTTGGCGATGCGATGTTTATAAAATAGGAGGAACTTATGAAAAATTATAAAGAATTTTTAAATGATAATAATCCAAAGGTATTAATTGATATGGATACTTATGGAAAGATTGAAGTTGAATTATTTGAAGCCTGTGCTCCAATTACAGTTAAAAATTATTTAAAATTAGTTGACGAAAAATTTTATGATGGAATTATATTCCATAGAGTAATTGAAGGATTTATGATTCAAGGTGGAGACCCTAAGGGTATCGGTATTGGCGGAAGTGATGAGAAGATTAAAGGTGAATTTATTCAAAATGGAGTAAAAAATGAATTGTCACATTCAAGAGGCGTCATTTCAATGGCTCGTACAAATGATCCAAATTCAGCATCAAGTCAATTCTTTATCATGCATAAGGATGGAGACTTCTTAGATGGTAGCTACGCTGCCTTTGGTGTTGTTACAAAAGGTATAGAGGTAGTTGATAAAATCGCAAATGTTAAAACTGATTTAAGAGATAAGCCTTTAAATGACGTTCGCATTAAATCAATTAGGAGAATATAGTAATGGCTTTAAATTTTTGGTATGAATTAAAACATGTTTGTAAACAAAGTGGTGCACGCTATGGGATATTACATACTCCACACGGTGATTTTGAAACACCAATATTTATGCCTGTAGGTACTAAAGCTAATGTTAAAACATTAATACCAAGTGAAGTCAAAGAAGTATCTGATGGATTAATATTAGGTAATACTTATCATTTGTGGTTACAACCAGGTGATGAAATAATTAAAGAATTTGGTGGCATCAGAGGCTTTATGAAATGGGATGGTGCCCTACTAACTGATTCAGGTGGATTTCAAGTATTTTCTTTATCAAAAATAAGAAAAATAACTGAAGAAGGTGTCGAATTTAGACACCATAAATCAGGAGAAAAATTATTTTTATCTCCTGAAAAATCAATTGAAATTCAAAATAATTTAGGTGCTGATATCATTATGTCATTTGATGAATGTCCACCATTTGATTCAACCCCTAAATATTTGAAAGAATCTGTTGATAGAACAATCAGATGGGCAAAAAGAGGAAAAGATGCCCATAAAAATCCTGACACACAAGCCTTATTTGGTATTGTTCAAGGTGCCGGTAATAAAGAACTTAGAAGATATTGTTTAGAAAAACTTATGGAAATTGATTTTCCAGGCTATTCTATAGGTGGTTTATCTGTCGGCGAATCAAAAGAAGAAATGTATGAAATGCTAAAATATTTAAAGACTATCATGCCTTCTGATAAGCCAAGATACCTAATGGGTGTTGGTTCACCTGATGATTTAGTTATGGGAGCCATTAACGGCATCGATATGTTTGACTGTGTCTTACCTTCACGTAACGCTCGTCATGGTACAGCATTTACATCTTATGGTAAGGTACAAGTAAAAAATACAAAATTTATCAAGGAACATAATCCTTTAGATCCTAAGTGTGATTGTTTTGTATGTAAAAATTACAGCGCTGCATATTTGAATCACTTAATTAGAAGTGATGAAATATTAGGTATGAGATTGTTGACATATCATAATCTTTATTTTTTAAAGAACTTAATGAAAAATATAAGACAAGCTATACAAGAAGATAGATTATTAGATTTTAAAGAAGAATTTTTTAAGGAATTTGGTTATACTAAATAATTTTCTTTAATTGTCAATAATTTAGTGATAAAATTATTTTGTATCTTTGGTGAGGTATTATTATGACTATTGAACAAATGTTAAAAATTTTAGGTGTAAGAACTCAAAGTAGAGAATCAATTGATCTATGTTATCAAATGGATTTAGAAGCCTTTAATATGATGTCAACAAATGAATATGATTTTTCAAAAGAGCGTAAGCAATTTGAAGCAGTATATTTTAATTTGCTAGACGAAATTGGCTATCAAACAATTGATAAAGACACTAAATGTAAAATTGAAGAAATAATTAATAATATTGAATTCAAAGAAGAAGATACAGAATATAGAGATTTATATTTTACTGGTCTTGAAAGAACATTACTTAGATTTAATAGATTTGATTTAGTTAGATTTCAACGTATTCCAATGTCAGATCATGATGGTATTGCAAAAGATGCATATCTTTATGAACTTTCAGGAGATTACGCAAAGGCAATGAGGTATTATAATTTAATAGGCGAATCTGAAAGATTCGATGTATGTATTCAAAAAACAATGGCTTAGGATATCGCTTTCAGGTTGAAATAATTTCTCTTAGCATATAAAATAAAAATGTTTGATGTTAAGGGGGTTTATTTATGGTAGATTTATTTTATAATGAAATGATGGAACACTTAGTTCCGAAGCTTTATAAATTCATTCCAATATATGAAAAAGAAACTATGGACCAATACGAGACAGTTAGTTTAAAGGAATGGAACGGAATCAAAGAAACAATTGATTCAATCAAGGATTACGTCCCAGAAAATGGACGACAAAACAATTTAATGAAATACTACAATTCAACAATGTATCCATTATTAATTAGTGGCAAAATTGTCAAAGCAGGTTTTAAGAAAAATTATGCATTTAGAATAAATGATGCTGATTTTAGAGAAATGCTTAGAAAAATTGATGGACTTATGAAAGTTGATTTTTAATTAATAAAAAGGAAAATTTGTTTTTTCCTTTTTTTTAATAAAATTATAGGAGGAAAAAATGAAAACAATTAGTACAGATTTAGCACCAAAGGCAGTAGGACCTTATAGTCAAGGAATAATGGTAGATGGTTTTTTATTTATTTCAGGACAAATCGCAATTAACCCAGAAACAGGTTTGATTGAAGGAAATATAGAAGTTCAGGCAAAGCAGGCTTTCGAAAATGTAGGTAAAATATTAGAAGCAGCTGGTATGTCTTTTAAAAATGTAGTTAAGACAACATTATTTTTAAAGAATATTTCAGAATTCTCATATGTTAATGAAATATATTCAAAATATTTTATATCTAACCCTGCAAGAAGCTGTGTTGAGGTATCATATATACCAAAAAATTCTTTAATAGAAATAGAAGTTATAGCTAAAAAATAGTTTTCACATAATTTCACATAATTCAAACAAAATTAACACATAAAAGGAAATTATAATAAAAGTGTCTTAAGAGACTGTTTCTATCTAAATCTCCCTACAATAGATAGATAACTTTTTCATAAGCAAACTATAACTCTCCCAATTATGGAATAGGAGCCACTAATAATGGCTCCTATTTCCATTTTTATAATTTAAATTTATCCTTTTTCATTGTATAATAGTAATTGGTTTTAAGGGGGATATTATTATGCTTAGAAATGATATTGACGCTTTTATTAAAACAATACCTAACGATGTGACAATAGTAGCTGCCACAAAATATGTTGGAAGCGAAGAAATGAGAGAATTATTGAAACATGGTATTAATAATTTTGGAGAAAATAGAGTTGATTCCTTTTTACAAAAATATGACGAATTAAAGGATTGTAACATCAATTGGCATTTTATTGGCCATCTTCAAAGAAATAAATGTAAAGATATAATCAATAAAATTGATTGTCTTGAATCATTAGATTCATTAGAATTGGCTAAGATGATTGAAAAATATAGAACTGAACCACTTGATTGTTACATCGAAGTATCAATAAATTTAGAAGAAAACAAAAATGGTGTTGATTTTCACAATATAGATTCTTTTATAGAAGGATTAAAAGAATATAAAAAAATCAATGTAAAAGGCTTCATGATGATGGCTATAAAGGCTGATACACATGAAGATTTGTTACAACAATTTAATTCTTTAAAAGAATTAAAAGATAAAGTAGAAAATAAATTTAATATGAATATTCCATATTTATCAATGGGAATGTCAAATGATTATAAAGAAGCTATACAATCTGGCGCTACCCACATTAGATTAGGTAGAATATTATGGAATCTATAGATAATTTAAAAAGGAAAATAGAATCATCAATTGAAAGATATTATGAAGGTCATGTCATATTATTTCCATTTCTAGATGAAAATAATTCAGTTGTGTTTGAAAATATTTGTAAATTAAACCATGTTGATTTTTATAAATATGGGAAAATAACAAACTCTGATAGAAAAAGATATATAATGTCTAATTATGATGTTAAAAACGAAGATTTTAAAATAGTTGTTTATAAAGTTATATACAACAAAAAATATTATGATATCAACCATAGAAATGTCTTAGGCTCTCTAATGGGCTTAGGAATAAAAAGAGAGACTATAGGTGATATTATAATTGATGATAATAAGGATGTTTATTTTGCAGCCACAGAAGAGATATCAAAATTTATCGAAAATGATTTTAAGTTTATTGGTAAAGCACCTATAGAATTAATTAGATTTAATGATGAAGTTATCAATGTGATTAAATATGATTCAAAAGAATATATATTATCATCACTTAGAGTTGATTGTGTAATAGCTGGTATTTATAAATTATCAAGAAGTGAGGCACAAGAAAAAATATTTGAAGGTGATTTATCGATAAATCATCAACAAAATCAAAATATATCATATAATCTTAATGTTGGTGATGTCGTATCACTTAGAGGCTATGGCAAATTTAAAGTTGGCGCCTTAAGTGGTAAAACTAGAAGTGACAGATTAAAAGTAATTTTAGAAAAGAGAGTATAAATTATGAAAATTGGAATTATAGCAGCGATGCAAGTTGAAATGAATTTAATATTAGATGAATTTAATGAAGTAGAAGAAACTGTAATATTTAATTCTAAATTTTATCAAGGATTAATCAATACCACAGAATGTGTATTAGTTAAAAGTGGTATCGGTAAGGTAAATGCAGCTATTGCCGCATATACATTAATAAAAGAATTTGGCTGTGATTTAATTTTAAATAGTGGTATAGCTGGTGGAACTAAGCCTTTAGAACATAGAGATTGCGTAGTTGCAAAAAGTCTTTCATATCACGATTTTGATTTAACTTTCTTTGGATATAAATATGGCCAAGTGCCAGAAATGCCTGTATGCTTTGAACCATCAATTGATGCTAGAGTATTGATAAAATCAATATTAAATAAATTAAATATTAAATTTAAAGAAGCTAAAGTATATTCAGGTGATCAATTTATACTTAGTATGGATCAATTAAAAGGAATTGAAAATCCAAATGGTATCGCAACAGAAATGGAAGGTGCAGCCATCGCTCAAGTTTGTGTCAAGTGTGGTGTTGACTTTATTGTGTTAAGATATATATCAGATATTGTTGGTGATAAGAGCCAAGAAGATTATTTTAAATTTGAAGAAGATATGGCAAATCAAAGTGCCAATATTACAATTAGACTTATTAAAGGATTAAATTAATATGAGTAAAGTAAAATATTACGCAATTAAAGATGAGACCCATAAGACAATAGTTGAAAGTTGGGATGAGGCTTTAGAAATTATAAAAACATATGATAAGCCTAAATATAAAGCATTTTCGATAAAAGAAGAGGCAGAAGCATTTTTAGATGACAAAGAATACGACGATGGTGTAACCGAACCAAAGGCTTATATTGATGGTAGTTTTAATTCTAAAACTAATTCATATGGCTTTGGTGCAATTCTCATCATAGATGAAAAAGAATATATCTTTAAAAAAGGATATTTTGAAGAAGATGAATATACAAGCTTAAGAAATGTAGCAGGCGAAATTAAAGGTGCAGGCTTCATTATTAATTATTCTATAAATCACAACATAAAAAAGCTTCATATCTTTTATGATTATGAGGGTATAGAAGCGTGGTATACAGGCAGATGGAAGGCATCTAGTAGTATCGCAATAGAATATAAAAAATTTAGTGATAGTGTAAAAGATAGAATTGAAGTTGTATTCCATAAAGTAAAAAGCCATACTAATAACAAATACAACGATAAAGTTGATAAATTAGCTAAAGAGAGCGTTTTAATGGCTTAAAATTCTCACATTTTAAATAAAATGTTGAATATTAAACATATTTTTTATAAAATATGTATGGATATTTATTCTGGAGGTAAAGAATGAGTATAAATAATCTCATTAGTGTCTCACTCGGATTTGGCGATGGCGGGGCATCTAATTTCGTAGCTGTACTTTATATTCTTTGTGGCTTGGGTATTTTCCTTTTCGGTATTAATATGATGGGCTCATCACTTAAGGCAATAGCTGGTGATAAGATGAGAGTCATTATCGAAAGAAGTACTAACACACCTATAAAGGGAATGCTTGTAGGTTTCGCCACAACAATGCTTACACAATCAGCATCTGGTACATCAGCACTTGCTGTATCACTAGTTGGTTCTGGTTTAATGACTTTTGGTCAAGCAATTGGAGTATTATTAGGTGCAAATATCGGTGGTACAATTTTAACAATTATATTAGCCGTTTTCTCACAATTTAAAGTAATGCCTATGGTTTCAGTAGCGCTTGTTTTCGTTGGTGCATTCATCGTTTTCTTCTTCAAAAAGAAGAAAGTTAACGCGATTGGTTCTGTAATTTTAGGTTTTGGTTTTATATTCTTAGGTCTAGCATTTATTGATATGTCTTTTGACCATTTTATTGGTGAAGGAAGTGCATATAAAGAAGACATCGAAAGAATATTTGACAAGATTTCATCAATACCTGTTTTAGGTATAACAGTTGGTACATTGTTTACAATAGTTGTTCAATCTTCAAGTGCGACTATCGGTATCGTTCAAGAAATGTTCTCAAACGGAACAATTCTTTTAAAGGGTTCCCTTGCGATAATGCTTGGTGCTAATATCGGTACAACTATTACAGCACTACTTGCATCACTTGGTTCAAATAAGAGTGCTAAGAAGGTTGCTTTGGCTAATATTTTAATAAAATTAGTCGGTGTTATAGTATTTGCAATATGTTTTTCTTGGGCATATTATCCACTTGTAAATTTAGTTATGAAAAAACTAGATATGGAAAAAAATCCAATGATTATAGCACTCGCCCATTTAGGATTTAATATTATAAATTCATTTGTGTTCTTGTTATTAATTAAGCCACTTGTCTATGTATGTAATAAGGTTGTTAAGGATGAACCTGAAGAATCTATTGCAGAACATTTATTGGATTACTCACTTATTCAAAAATCTCCAACACTTGCCTTATCATTTGTTAAGAGTGCTGTAGATTATATGGCTGATTGCATGAAAAAATATGTATATTTAGCTAAAGAATATTCATTTAATTTAGATCAAAAATTACTTGGTGTCGGAAGTGAATATGAAAAGACAATTAATTCATTAGATAAACGTATCCATGATTATTTAATAAAATTAACAATATCTAAGATGGATGATAATCAAAGTGTTTATTTGTCAAAATATTTAGATATTATAAAAGATATAGAGCGTATTGGTGATCACTGTACTAATATATTAGAATTCTTTAGTGATAGAGATAAAAAAGATATGCATCTATCTACAGATGGTATTCAAGATCTAGAACAAATTTATGGTGCTTTATTATCAATGCTTGATGGTACAGTAAATGCTATCAACAAATGGGATAAAGAAATTGCTGAAGATGCAGTTGTTTATGAAGATCAAATTGATTTATTAGAAGAAGTATTACATGAACGTCACGTTCATAGAGTTAATTCAGGTGTATGTAGTTTTACAAATACAGAACACTATGTAGAAATATTATCAAATATTGAAAGAATGGGAGACCATTTAAAGAATATATTAGATAGTATTATCGTTAAAGAATATTCAAAATATGATGAATTTAATCATTAATTATAAGGCATAGTTTAAGCTATGCCTTTTAAAAACTAAAGGAGATTTTATTATGAAATTTGAAATAGTATCAAATTATAAACCAATGGGTGACCAACCTAAGGCAATAAAAGAAATTGTTGATTATTTTAATAGTGGAAACAATGAAGTTACTCTTTTAGGTGCCACTGGTACTGGTAAGACTTTTACTATGGCAAATGTAATAAAAGAAGTCGGAAGACCTACTTTAGTTTTAGCACATAATAAAACCTTAGCTGGTCAATTATATAACGAGCTTAAGGCGTTATTTCCAAATAATCATGTCGAATATTTCATTTCATATTATGATTATTATCAACCTGAAGCTTATAATGTTTCAAGCGATACATATATTGAAAAGGATGCCCAAATAAATGAAGAAATCGACGAGATGAGACATAGTGCGACTGCCGCTTTAATGGCTTATGATGATGTTATAGTAGTTGCCTCAGTTTCTTGTATATATGGTATTGGTGATCCTAGCGATTATAAAGATTCAATGTTCAATATAAGAATTGGTGATAAATTTACAATGAAAAAAATTGCCACAACTTTAGTTGAGATGCAATTTGAAAGAAATGATTTTGAATTTAAGCGTGGTTCATTTAGAATTAGGGGTGATGCTATAGATATCATTCCACCATCAGAACACGCCAAAGGTATAAAAATTGAATTATTTGATGATGAAGTAGAACGAATTAGAACCTTTGATGTTGTAACAGGTAAAACAATTGATGATGTTTCATTTGCAAACATTTTTGCTGCCACACACTTTGTTACAAGTAAAGATAAGCTTGAAGAAGCGATTAGAAGAATAAAAAAAGAATTAGAAGAAACAGTAAAAAAATTCCATCAAGAAGGTAAGCCACTTGAGGCAGAAAGAATTGAACAAAGAACTAAATATGATATAGAGATGCTAGAACAGACAGGCTTTTGTTCAGGAATTGAAAATTATTCAAGACACCTTGCCTTAAGGGGTCCTGGTGAAACTCCATCTGTATTGATTGATTTTTTCCCAAAAGATTTCTTATTAATAATTGATGAATCACATGTTTCTGTACCTCAAATTGGTGGTATGTATAATGGAGATAGATCTAGAAAACAAACTTTAGTTAATTATGGCTTTAGATTACCTAGTGCTTTAGATAATAGACCTTTAAGATTTGAAGAATTTGAAAAGAAAAAAAATAAGGTCTTATATGTTTCTGCAACGCCAGGTGAATATGAAAAGAATTTTCCTCGTGCTGAACAAATCATTAGACCTACAGGGCTATTAGATCCAATAATTGAAGTTAGACCAACAAATGGGCAAGTCGATGATATCTATTCTGAAATTGTAAAAAGAACTAAATTAAACCAAAGAGTTTTAGTTACGACCTTGACAATTAAAATGAGTGAAGATTTAACAGCTTATTTAAAAAATTTAGGTTTAAAGGTTGCTTATCTACATTCAGAAATTAAAGCACTTGAAAGATTAGAAATCTTAAAAAATTTAAGATTAGGTAAATTTGATGTCTTAGTAGGTATTAATTTATTAAGAGAAGGTCTAGATTTGCCGGAAGTATCTTTAGTTTGTATATTAGATGCAGACAAACAAGGCTTCTTAAGAAGTGAAAGAAGCTTAATTCAAACTATAGGACGTGCAGCCCGTAATAGTGAAGGTAAAGTTATATTATATGCAGATAGTATATCTCCTTCTATGGAAGTTGCGATAAAAGAAACTGAAAGAAGAAGAGAAATACAAGATAAATATAATAAAGAACATAATATTATTCCAAAAACTATAATTAAAGAAATACCAAAATCTATTACGATGAAATTGTTAGATGAAGTACCAGGAACAAGCGATATTTACCATAAGAAGTTTACAAGGGAAGAAAAAGCTTTAACTATAATGGAATTAGAAGAGCAAATGAATGCTTATGCCAAGGAATTAAATTTCGAAATGGCTGCTCAAATAAGAGATGCTATCTTAGAACTTAAAGCATCTAAATAATAATCCTTAGAAAAATCTAAGGATTTTATTTTTTGGCTAAACCTATATTGTTGCCATTTTTTTTAATCTTTATTGTTTCTTTATTTTTATCATCATGTGGCGATGATAAATATAGTGTCCCTGATACAGATTATGAAAAAGTAAAAACTGCATTAAGTGGTGTTGAAAAGAACTTTACAAAAAACACACTAGTTTACAATACTAAATTGTTTACTAATGTGCCTTTTATTTTATGTGTCCGTTTTAATCAAACAGAATCTAAGAGATGGCGCTTTGTTTTTTTATTTAATTATTGTATAATAATGATGTTTATTTTAAAAATTAAAAATGTAGGTGAAATGATGAATAATGGCGACAAATTTAAAGTGACAATTGAATCATTTGATATCAATGGATATGGTGTTTGTCATATCAATAATCAAGTTGTGTTCGTTGAAGGAGCGCTTGAAGGCGAAGAATGTGAAATAAAATTAACTAATGTCCATAAAAAATATTCTTTTTCAGTTGCTACTAAAATTATTAAATCATCACCTAATAGAATTTTATCTTTAGAAGAATTTAATGATTTAAGCGGAGAATGTGATTTAGCTCATATCGATTATGATACTGAATTAAAAATAAAAGAACTTAAAGTAAAAAATACTTTAAGAGGATTAGAATATAAATTTAATCCAATAATTAAATCTGATAAAATTTATAATTATAGAAATAAAATCATGATGCCTTTTGGCAAAGATAATGATGAAGTTGTCTATGGCTTTTATAAGAGAAATTCTCATGACATAATTGATATAAAAAATGATATTATGTCTTCTGAAATAGACAATAAGATATTATATTTAATCAAAAGATATTTAGTTTTATTTAACGTGCCTATTTATGATGAAAAAACATTAAAAGGAATATTCCGTAGTGTGATGATAAGACATACATGTAATAATGATTATATGATTGTTTTAATATTAACTATTAATTATGATTTTAAAAGACTAGTTGAAATATTAACCAATGAAATAAAAGAGATTAAATCTATTTATTTAAATATTAATTCAAAAAACACAAATGTCATTTTATCAGATGAATATATTTTATTATATGGAGATAAAATAATAAAAGAAAATATATTAGGTTTAGACTTTGAAGTATATCCACAAAGCTTTATGCAAGTAAATCATGACCAATGTGAAAAATTATATACTGAAGCAATAAGAATGGCAAATTTAAAATCTAACATGAATGTAATAGATGCATATTGTGGAATGGGAAGTATCACCTTAAATGTCGCTAAAAAGGTTAATAAAGTATATGGTATAGAAATAGTACCTGAAGCTATAAAAAACGCAAATACAAACAAATTAATCAATAAAATAGACAATGTAGAATTTATTTGTGGACCATGTGAAAATGAAATAATTAAATTAACTAATAAAGAGAAGATTGATTTAATTATTTTTGATCCCCCAAGAAAGGGATGTGATATTAATTTTTTAAATACGGTAATATCTATGAATATTCCTAAGATAGTTTATGTATCTTGTAATATATCTACAGCTAAAAGAGATATAGATATTTTAATGAAAAATAATTATGCACTTGAAGAAGTAACCCCATGTGATATGTTTTCAAGAACATCACATGTAGAAACTATTCTATTGCTGACAAAAAAGCAATTAAAAAAGCCTAGAGTATAAGGGATTTTCCTTTAGTCTCAAGGCTTTTTTCGTTATTATAAGCAATGCCAAAAATGGTCGAAAATGACTAAAATCTTTAGTTTCAAGGTAGGGCTCTGACTACAATCCCTTCGGTTCTGGAAAATATATATCCTTGCTGATGGAGACTAAATGCGCAAAAATACGCTTTTCTCCAAAAAATAAATGCGCAATAATTGCGCCTTTTTGATTGACCGAATGCGCAAATTAATATATAATTAAGATGGGTGATAGTTATGAATGAACTAAAAAAAATTAGAGAATCTCTTAATTTAACACAAATTGAGGCAGCTAATATACTTAATATTTCAAGAAGAACATATCAAAAATATGAAGCATTAGAAGATGATAGTG
>JAILIY010000140.1 GCA_024695025.1 Acholeplasmatales bacterium | reverse complement strand
TTATAAAGAATATTTATTAAATAAAAAATATTCTCCATCATCATTTTATAAGGCACTTACAGAAGATGATAAAAAATCATTTATATTAAATGTGTTATTAGACTCTGATGTCGATAAAGAAGATGATGCTTATAATATTATAGATATAAATTATAAAGGTACTTTAATTCACAGCTTATTTGAAGGCTTCCAAAAGGATGAAATAACATTAAATGAAATGCTTGATAAAGCTAATATTTTATTTGATAATTTTTTAAAGATGAAGCCTGCACTTATTGAATCTAAAATAGAAGATCAAAGAAATGATTTTTTAACATCAGTTAGAAATTTATATGAAATGAGTACTAATAATAAACATATATTATCTGAAGTAACTATCGATAAAACTAATGTTTATGGTTTATATTTTGGTGGTCAATTCGATAGACTTGAAAAAGATGAAAGTGAAAGATATATCGTAGTTGATTATAAAACTGGTAAGAGAACTAAACACGAAGATAATGATCCAATATCTTGTGTACAAGGCTTAATATATGCATATTTAATTGAAAATGGTAAAACTAAAGATGGTAATTTCATCACTGATAATGGAAAAAGAATAAAGATTAGTGAATGTCAATTTTTATATCCTGAGGTAGGAAGACCAATAAGTATTAAATACAACGACGAGACTAAACAACAATTAAAAGAATTAATAGAAGGTGTGGTAAATGATATTAAATCAGGTAAAATATTGCATCAACAAGAAGGAAGAATATACGATAATGAAATATTGTATTCATTAGTTAGTAAGGTGGAAGAAGAATGGATGACCAATTAGATAGAAAAATAATCCTTGAAGAACTTAATAAAAACATATTCGTTATCGCTGGTGCAGGTTCTGGAAAGACTACTATGCTAGTAAATAGAATGGTTTCTATGGTTGAGGCAGGTATTGATATATCTAATATCTGTGCGATTACATTTACTGTTAATGCTGCGGCACGATTTTTGGTTGATTTTCAAAAGAAATTAAAATTTAGAATGACTGTAAGTGATGACCATAAACCAGAAAATGGGTCTGAATTAGGTGCCTCAAGCCCTAAAAAAAGAGAATATTGTAAAAAGGCTATAGAAAATATAGATTTATGTTTTGCAGGTACTATCGACTCATTTTGTCAAAAGGTATTGAGTGAAATACCTTATGATGCAGGTGTACCATCATCTACATCTTTACTTTCTGATGATGATTTATCATCAATTTATAAAAAGATGTTTAAAGATATAAGTAATGAACCAAATGAATTAACTTTTGAATATAATGATTTTATAAGATTACATTCAAATCCTGCAGAAATATTTTCTTTATCTATTAATAAAATTAGAGAATTGACAGCTTTAGATTTTCAATATGATGATTTAAATATTAATTTAAATGACAAATATAATGATTTTAAAAATAATTATTTAAATAAATTAAAAGCTGATATTGATAAATTAAAATCATTTGAAAATTATAGTTGTGAAAATAACGTAAAAGAAAATTTTAAAAATAATTTTTATATATTTAAAAAGAGAATAGATGGATTATTTAATTCAATTAATTTATCTAATTGTGATGACAGACTTAAAACTATTAAAAAATTGATATCAAATATCGCCTTTGATGTTGATCCAGAACTTGATTATATTAATTTTGGATATACAAAAGGAATGGCTGGAAATGTGAATAGATATGAATTAAAGAAAGATGAATTTATTGATTCTATAATAGTTGAATACAATAAAATTAAATATGATTATTCTATTCCGTTTTTAGTTAAAGCCTCAAATTATATAACTTGTAAATTAAAAGAAGAAGGTTTATTAACATTTAATGATTATTTGTTAGTTTTAAGAGATGCCCTAAGAAATGATATGTTAAATGGTAGACATTTAATTGAACATATCAATCAAAAATATAAATATTTTTTACTTGATGAATCTCAAGATACATCACCATTTCAAACTGATATATTTTTATATTTAACAAGTGAAGTTACATCAATTAATAAACATGATTTAAAACCAAGGCCAGGTAGCTTGTTTATAGTTGGTGACCCTAAACAAAGTATTTATAGATTTAAGGGTGCCGATGTAATATCCTATAATGACACTCAATCCATGTTTAATGATGAAAATAACATAGTTGTTAAATTGACTAATAATTTTAGATCTACTAATCAATTATGTGACTATTTTAATAAAAGATTTGAAAATTTAGATTTTTACACAGCTATTCCTTTAACTAAAGATAATGTAAATAACACTGGTATATATAGAAGTGATACAAACAGTTATATAGATGTAATAAAGTCAATGATTAATAATCCTAAATATTATTTGAAATTTGATGATGATAAAGATGATATTAATGATTTAGTGATGATTGATGGAAAAAGATGTAGATATATAAAGTATAAAGATTTTATGTTGATTACATTTTCAACAACTAAACATCAAGATATTATGAATAATTTAGAATCAAATAATATTCCATATTTTGTTGAAGGTAAATTTAATGTCAACGACAAAGAATTATTAAGATTAGTTCACGCAATTTATTATTATTTAGTTTATAAAGGCAGAAGTGATGCATTATATAATTTACTTTCATCGCCACTATTTAATTTAAATATTAATGATTCAGTATCAATTAAAAATAATATAGAATTAATGCCTTTAAATATTAAAGAATTAATAAACAAAATAGATAATATTAATGATAATGACCCAATAATGGTATTTGACAAAATATTGTATGATTTAAATATATTTGATCAAATCGGATATAAGAATATGGAATTATTATATTTTTTGGGTGAAAAAATAAGAAATGAAATAGCTCATAATAATATATCAACTATATCTGAATGTGAAAAATATATTAGAAATTTTATGGCATCAAAGCTTGAAAGATATATAAATATGGATTTTGATTTTAAAGGTGTGTATTTAGCTAATTTACATAAAGTAAAAGGTCTTGAAAGACCTGTTGTAATATTAATTAATTCACAGATGGGCACAAAGGGTGCCTCTGATGCCTCTGATTATTTAAATAATAAATCATATTTATTTAATATCGAAAAAAAGAATGGTGATATAAGTGTATCAATATTATCAACCGATAAATATGACGATGTTAAAGAAAATGAATTAAAAGAATTAGATAAAGAAGTTGAAAGATTAAAATATGTTGCCGTAACTCGTGCTAGATCATATTTAATCATTGAAGATGGTAAAAGATCTAATTGGTATTGGAACGATTTAATATTTGAAGATTTTTTAAGATTTAAATTAGAACCCAAAGAATTAGATATTAAAGAATGTAATGATGATTTATGTAACAACAATGATATTGTTTTTAATAATGAATTGCCATATATTGATGAATCTCCATCTAAAATTAAAAAGGCACATAAGAAAAATGATGAAGATATTGATTTAAGTGATTACAAAGAAAAGACAAGTGATGCCACACTTTTGGGTACTATAATTCATAGAATTATGGAACTAATTGTTAAATCTAATGATTTATATAAAAAAGAAGATTGTATAAAAATTATATCAAGTGAATTTGAATTAAATGATAAATTAATTAATGTATTAAATGATGTTTATGATAAGATCCATAGTGGTGGATATAATCAAGAAAACGGTAAAGAAAATGATATTTTACCAATATTACTTAAGGCAGAAGAAAAATATTGTGAAGTACCATTTTCATATAAAGAGAATAATATAATACATCAAGGTATAATCGATTTATTATATAAACTTGATGGTAAATGGTATATTGTTGATTACAAAACAAACTTTGAATCAAAAGGCCTTGATGATTTATATGAAGGCCAATTAAATGCCTACAAAAAAGCAATTAAAGAAATAGATAACATAGAAGCTGAAGCTTATATTTATCATATTGATAAGTAAAATATAAAGACTGTTAAGATATTAAATCTTAGCAGTTTTTTGTTGATTAAAATTATATAAATTATGATATAATTTACTTGTGAGGTTTTTTATATGGCACGTATAGATGAATTAAAGGAAATATTAAATAAGGCATCATATGAATATTATGTACTTGATAATCCTACTATGGAGGATTATGAATACGATAGACTTATGAATGAACTTATTAAAATTGAAGAAGAGCATCCTGAACTAAAAACAGCAGATTCACCAACAAATAGAATTGGTGGAGAAGTATTAACTAAATTTGAAAAAGTAAGACATGAAGAAAAAATGATGAGTTTAGCTGACGCATTTTCATTTGATGAACTTCGTGATTTTGATAAGAAAGTTAAGGCTGCCGCTCCAAGTGCGACTTATTTGTGCGAACTTAAAATTGATGGTTTATCAGTTTCGCTTTTATATAAAGATGGTGTACTGGTTCGTGGTGCAACTCGTGGTAATGGTTCTGTTGGTGAAAATATAACTCACAATGTTAAAACAATTAAATCTATTCCTTTAAAATTAAAAGATAAATTAAATATAGAAGTCCGTGGTGAAATCTATATGCCCAAAAAAAGCTTTATAGATTTAAATTTAGAGCGTGAGGCAAATGAAGAAGAATTATTTGCCAACCCTCGTAACGCTGCCGCAGGTTCTGTAAGACAACTTGATAGTAAGATTGCGGCATCAAGAAATTTAGATGCTTTCCTATATTACAATCAAAACAAAGAAGTTAAAACTCAAGAAGAAGCCCTAACTTCAATGATGGATTTAGGATTTAAAGTAAATAAATTATATGCTCATTGTAATACTATTGATGATGTAATAAATTATATAAATAAAATGGGACAAGAACGTCCTAATTTACCTTATGATATCGATGGTATTGTAATTAAAGTAAATGAAATGGATTTACATAATATCATTGGTGAAACAGTTAAATATCCTAAGTGGGCAATCGCTTATAAATTCCCACCAGAGGAAGTTTCTACTAAATTAATTGATATTATATATCAAGTGGGAAGAACTGGAGTAATCACACCAGTTGCGTGCTTTAAGCCTGTATTTGTTCAAGGTTCTTTAATATCTAAGGCAACACTTCACAATGAAGATTATATAAAAGAAAAAGATATTTATATAAATGATACTGTAATTATCCATAAGGCTGGAGATGTTATTCCTGAGGTTGTAAAACCAATTATTGAAGAGCGTGGTAGCGATGCTAAACCTTTTGAAATGATTAAGGAATGTCCTTGTTGTAAAACTAAATTAATAAGAATTGAAGGAGAAGCTGATTGGTATTGTCCTAATGAACAATGTAGTGACAAGATTATCAATAAACTTATTCATTTTGCCTCAAAACCGGCATACAATATAGATTCCTTAGGTGATAAATTATGTGAACAATTATATAATGAAGGCTTTATCACTAATGTGGCATCTATATTTAGACTTCAATTTTCTTATGAAAAATTAGTTAATTTATCAGGCTTAGGTGAAAAGAGTATCGATAATTTAATTACAGCTATAGACCATTCTAAAAATAATAATTTAGATTTATTATTATTTGGTTTAGGTATAAGACATGTAGGTGCGAAAGTATCTCGTTTAATCTGTAAAAAGTTCAAAAATATGGAAAATATTATGAATGCAAGTATAGAAGATATCGCATCAATTCCTGATTGTGGTCTTGCGATAGCCCAAAGCTTATATCAATTTATGCACAATGAGGCTAATATTAGATTAATTAACGAACTTAAAGAATTAGGTTTGAATATGGAATATCAAATGGGTGAAATAAAAGAAAATTATTTCACTAATAAAAAATGTGTATTAACAGGTACACTTTCTTCTATGGGAAGAAGTGAGGCTAAGGCTTTAATTGAATCATTTGGTGGTAGTTTATCAGAATCTGTAAGTAAAAAGACAGATATATTAATATTAGGTGAAAATCCAGGTTCTAAATATGATAAAGCTAAATCTTTAGGTATTTATATAATGGAAGAGCCAGAATTCTTAGAAAAAATTAAACAATAATATAAAAGAGACATGATTTGACTATAGATGAGACACATCATGTCCTTTGTTTTAATATAAATCTTTTGTATCATTAAGTTGCATGGAGGTAAACAAAAATGGATTTAGCTAAAATTGGAAATTTCATTAAAGAATTAAGAAAAGAAAAAGGAGATACACAAGACGAACTTGCAGAAAAGTTTTTTGTGTCTAGAAGAACAGTATCTAGGTGGGAAACAGGCGCCAATCTACCTGATATAGAAGTTCTAATGGATTTAGCTGATTATTTTAATGTTGATCTTCGTGAAATATTAAATGGAAAAAAGAAGGATAAAAAAGATATGAACGAAGAAATTAAAGAAACAATAATAAGTGCAAATGACTACACTAAAACCAAATTTAAAAGAACTAGGATTACTACATTAGTATTATTAATTATAGGATTGATTGCACTGATGTTTTCAATCGCCTTTGAATATATGGACTACGATAGTTTTATATTTGGATTTTTAAAAGGTATGATGATAGGTTTGGCATTTGGTTCTATATTAGTAGCGATATTATATATTACTGGTGTATATGATAAGTTTGCTTTAAAAATGTGTAGAAGAAAGTAATTAATGTGGTAGCATCTATGTATGCTACCTTTATTTTTTTAACTATAATATTAATTGATAGATTTTTTTTATTAAATATGATAATATATTATCATACGTTTTATTAAGAGGGTGTTATTTTGGATAAGATAATTATTAAAGGTGCTCGTGAAAATAATTTAAAAAATATCAATATCGAATTACCTAAAAATAAATTAATAGTAATGACTGGCGTATCAGGTAGTGGTAAATCATCTTTAGCATTTGATACAATTTATCAAGAAGGTGAAAGAAGATTTGTTGAATCTTTATCATCTTTTGCACGCCAATTTATTGGTTCAAACGAAAAGCCTGATGTAGATTCAATAGAAGGATTGTCACCCGCTATCGCAATCGACCAAAAGAGTGCTTCACATAACCCTCGTTCAACAGTTGGTACAGTTACAGAAATTTATGATTATTTAAGAGTATTGTTTTCAAGAATAGGTGAACCATATTGTCCAAATCACCATATTCCTATTTCATCTTTATCAATAGATCAAATAGTGGATAAAATAATGAATAAAGAGATGGGCTCACGCTTATATATTGCCGCACCTGTTATATTTAGAAAAACAGGTGAACATAAAGCTATCTTTGAAAAATATATGAAGCTTGGTTATGTACGTGCCCTAGTTGACGGACAAATGATAGAACTTGAAGAAGTTCCAGCTCTTGAAAGAACAAAAAAGCATAATATTTATATCGTAATTGAAAGATTAGTTTTAAAAGAAGATTCAAGAAGAAGAATCTTTGATGCTGTTGAGTTATCTGTAAAAGAGTCTAATGGTTATTGTATTTTATATATGGATGGCAAAGAAGAATTCTATTCAACTGTTTATGCTTGTCCTGAATGTGGTTATTCACTTGCCACACTAGAACCAAGACTATTCTCATTTAATTCACCACTTGGTGCTTGTCCTGACTGTAATGGTTTAGGAAAGAAATTATCAATTTCACCTGAATTGATTATTGATGGTGAAAAATCAATAAATAATAATGCGATTATTCCATATAAAAATCATGATGAAAACAATTTAGAAGGTGCTGTTTTAGAACAAACTTGTAAACATTATAAGATTAATATGGATAAGCCATTTAATGAATTACCAAAAGAACAAAAGAAAATCATTTTATATGGTTCAAATGAAATAATTGATTATAAATTAAAATCTGCAAGTGGCAGAAACCATGATAAAAAAGATGTTTTTGAAGGAATAATACCAATGTTTCAAAGAAGATATGAAGAAACATCATCTGATTGGATTAGAGATTGGATAGAAAACTTCATGGTTGAAAATGTATGTCTTACTTGCGAAGGTAAAAGATTAAATGAAGGTGTTTTAAATATCTTCATCAACGATAAAAATATCAGTGATGTATGTTCTATGTCTATTGAGAATTTATATGACTGGTTTATGAATTTAAAATTGAGTGAAGAAAAAACTCAAATCGCTAAGCTTGCGATAAAAGAAATAACTGATAGACTTCATTTTTTAATTAATGTAGGTCTTGAATATTTAACACTTGGAAGAAGTGCAGATACTTTATCTGGTGGTGAGGCTCAAAGAATAAGACTTGCCACTCAAATTGGTTCTCAATTAACAGGTGTGTTATATGTACTTGATGAACCATCAATTGGTCTACATCAAAGAGATAATGCAAGACTTATAAACACATTAAAAGAAATGCGTGATTTAGGTAACACTTTAATAGTTGTTGAACATGACGAAGAAACAATGTTATCTTGTGACCATTTAGTTGATATAGGACCATATGCTGGTGTCCATGGTGGTGAGCTTGTTGCCCAAGGCACACCTAAAGAGGTTATGGCAAATCCTAATAGCCTAACTGGTAAATATTTAAAGGGCGAACTTAAAATAGAACTTCCAAAGAAAAGAAGAGCCTTAAATAAAGGCTACATTAAAATTAAAGGCGCTGCCGCTAACAATTTAAAAAATGTTGATGTAAAAATACCAAAGGGTGTTATTACAGTTGTAACAGGTGTATCAGGTTCTGGTAAATCTTCGCTTGTAAACGAAGTATTATTTAAGAACTTATATGTAAAGCTTTATAAGGCTAATAAGGTTGTACCTGGAAAAGTAAACAAAATTGAAGGTGTTGATACATTTGACAGAATAATTCAAATTTCTCAACAGCCAATCGGCAAAACACCACGTTCAAATCCTGCAACATATACAGGTGTATTTGATGATATTAGAGAATTATTTGCCAAAACAAATGACGCGAAGGTTCGTGGATATGATAAAGGCAAATTCTCATTTAATGTCAAAGGTGGTAGATGTGAAGCTTGTTGGGGTGATGGTGTAAAACGCATCTCTATGCAATTTTTACCAGATGTTTATGTACCATGTGAGGTATGTAAGGGTAAAAGATATACAAGTGAAACACTTGAAATTAAATTTAAAGATAAAAACATTTCTGATGTTTTAGATATGAGAGTTGAAGAAGCTTTAGAATTTTTTGATTCATTTCCTAAGATTAAATCAAAGCTTCAAACATTATTTGATGTTGGTTTAGGCTACATTAAGCTTGGTCAATCTTCAACAACTCTATCTGGTGGTGAGGCTCAAAGAATTAAGCTTGCCACAGAATTACATTCAAAGATTAGTGAACATACACTATATATAATGGATGAACCTACTACAGGTTTACATACAGACGATATTAAAAAGCTTATGAATGTAATTAATAAAATAGCTGATAATGAAGCTACAGTTATAATAATAGAACATAACTTAGATGTCATTAAGCTTGCTGATTATATTATTGATATGGGACCTGATGGTGGAGATAAGGGTGGTACTTTAGTATGTGAAGGTAGACCTGAGGATATCGCAAAATGTTCTCAATCATATACAGGTAGTTATTTGAAGAAATTATTATAATGGTTGAAAAATAATATATATTATTTTAAAATTAATTTGTATTTGTTTTTTTTAGACTTATTAGGAGGATTTAAAAATGGCTCAAGAATTTATTACAATAAGCCAATTTCAAATAGATAATAATTTAGAATTATTAGCTGGTGAAAAGGGCTTAGATCAAAAAATAACTGAAGATGAAATTTCAAGACCCGGTCTTGAATTTGCAGGTTTCTTTGATTTTTTTGAAAATAAAAGAATTCTTTTAGTTGGTAGTAAGGATGCCTCATTCTTACAGACATTACCAAGAGATACAATTAGAGAAAATGTTAAGAAGATATTTGAACTTGATCCTCCATGTATTGTATTTTCAAAGAATGTTAAAATTGATGAAGTTTTTGTAGAAGGTGCGAATAAATATAATATTCCTATCTTTAGAAGCAATTTAAAAACTACACCTACATCATCAAAATTATATAATTATTTACAAGAGCGCTTAGCTGAAAAAATATCTATTCACGGCACATTACTAGATATAAATGGTATGGGTACTTTAATCATAGGTAAAAGCGGCATAGGTAAATCAGAAACAGCCCTAGACTTAATCAAAAGAGGTCATCAATTAATTGCCGATGACTTAGTTGAGGTATGGGAAAAAGAACCAGGTAATTTAATTGGTACAGCGCCAAAAATTCTTAAGCGCTATATGGAAATAAGAGGTATCGGTATAGTTGATGTTGTAACTATGTTTGGTGCCAGCGCATATAGAGATAAGAAAAATATTAGATTAGTAGTAGAACTAGAAAACTGGGACGAAAATAAATATTATGATAGATTAGGTCTTGATAGTAAGAAAATCAAATATTTTAATACTGAAATAGCTCACGTAACTATTCCGGTACTTCCAGGTAGAACAGTCTCATTATTAGTTGAAAGTGCGGCTATGAATGAAAAATTAAAGCTTTTAGGACATAATTCCGCTGTTGATTTTGTTTCAAGAGTAGATGCCCGTGCTGCTGGGAAAGGAGATAAATAATGTTTAATGCATTTAATCCCTCAATTGAACTGGGGAGCCTTTCTATCCAATGGTACGCATTATTTATTCTAACAGGTGTTTGTTTAGCTATTTGGCTAGGCGTACAAGAAGGCAAAAAAATTGGAATTAAAAAAGATGATATTTATTTAGGAATATTGATTATATTACCTATCGCAATTATCGGTACTAGACTTTGGTATGTACTATTTAATTGGAGCGACTTCTTTGGTGAAGATGGTTCAGGCTTGTCTGGTGTTTTAGGCTTTGAGGATGGAGAATTTGTAGGACTATCTGGTCTTGCGATACAAGGTGGTATCATATCTGCTGGTATCGCAACAATTCTTTATTGTAAAAAGAAAAACATTTCTATTTATAGAGCTTTAGATATAGTAGCTCCTGGTTTTTTAATTGGTCAAATCTGTGGTAGATTTGGCAATTATATGAATCAAGAATTATATGGTCCAATAGTTGATCATCCATTCATTTTACAACATTTAGGTGTATTTGGTGATCAAATGTATATAGATGGTGCTTACCGCCATCCAGTATTCTTTTATGAAGCATTTTTAAATGGTATATTATTCGTGCTAATATTAGTATTTAGACATAAAAAATTAAAAACTAAATCTAAGTGGACAACATTCTTATCAGGAGATTTAGTTGGTTTTTATTTAGTTTGGTACGGAATGGTAAGAACTTTTACAGAGACACTTCGTGCTCATAGTGGTGTATCAGAACCACTTATGTTAGGACCTATTTATGTTTCAATACTAATAAGTGTATTATTTATTATCACAGGTATAGCGTATTTGATATTAAAGAGATTGTTTGGTAGACAAACTCCTTATTATGATATTTTAAAAGAAATTGAAGATAATAAAGTAGATACTATTTTATTAGATTTAGATGGTACTATTTTAGATAGTAAAAAATTAATAATCGAAAGTTTCATTTACACTTTTAATCATTTTAGGCCAGAAAAAGAATTTACTAAAGAAGAATTAGATTCATTCTTCGGCCCAACTTTAAAGACAACGTTTTCTAAATTTGCCAAAGACGATAAAGAATGCGAAGAAATGATTAAATATTATCGTGAATATAATTTAAGTAATTATGATGGTAGAGTAAAATTATTTCCAGGTGTTAAGGATACAATTAAATATCTTTATAAAAAAGGATATAAAATTGGTATTGTATCATCTAAGGCTCATGATTTAGTATTACATACGCTAGAAATAACAGGTATAAGCCAGTATGTAGATGTAGTATTAGGTCAAGGCTCTTATGAAAATCCTAAACCAGCCCCAGATGGAATACTTAAGGCAATGGAAAAATTAGGTACAACTAAGGCCTTATATGTCGGTGATACAAAAGATGATATATTAGCCGCAAATAACGCAAAAGTTAAGGCTTGTGCAGTATTATATACTGACCATCCTGAACAAATGATTGATTTAGATATAGATTATGCAATAAACAAATTTGTCGAATTGATTTCAGTTTTAGGTGAATAATTATGAGCTTTTCAGAAAAAGTAAAAAACGATATAATTAGAACTATTCCAAAAGAACAAAATGAAATAAATTCAACTATTCGTGCAATGTTACATTTTTCTAGTGAAATAATATTAGGCAAGCCTATAAAGCTTGCCTTTACATCTAATCTTATGAGTATAATAAGATATTTTATTACACTAGTTAAAATCAATTACGATGTTGAATTTAATATTGAATCAAGAATTATTAATAGATTAGATAATCATAGGGTATTTACATGTATTATTTTAGATGCAGATAAAATAATAAAAGATTTCAATCTCTTATCGGGTGAAACAATTGATTTAAAAACTGAAGAAGAAAAAATAGCATTCTTAAAAGGTGCGTTTTTGTCTCGTGGCAGTGTAAATGATCCAAACAGTAAATCAAGTCATCTAGAAATATCTCATACATCTAATGATGAAATATTATATGTTCAAAAATTGATTAATTCTTTTGAATTGAATTCTAGAATAGCTAAAAGAAGAAATAATTTAATTGTTTACTTAAAGAGTAAATCATCTATAGGTGATTTTTTATATCTTTTAGGCTGTATAACCTCAATGAGCTATTATGAGGACGCAGTTATAACTAAACAGATTGAAGCTCAAGCTAAAAGAAGTATTAACCTAGACATCGCAAACCAGGATAAAACTAACATTGCAGCGATGGAACAATTAAAAATAATTGAGTATTTAGAATATAATTATCCGCTTGAAAAACTTGATTCAAAGTTATTGATGGTAATGAAGGTAAGAAAAGATAACAAAGAAGCATCTCTTTCAGAATTATTAGATATAATTCATGAAGAATTTGATCCTTTTTTATCTAAATCTGGATTAAATCATAGATTCAGAAAATTAAAAGAAATAGCACATGAATTTTCTGGTGGTAAAATATAAATACATTTTTAATTATGTTGTAAGATTTCGCAATTTATGATAAAATAATTAAGTATTTTGAAATAAGAATAAAAAGGAGCTTTTTACAGTGGCAACAATTAAAAGAAAAAAAGTTTCCAATAAGGCAACTAAGGGCGTTAAAAGAGATAGAAAGCCATTTTATAAATTTAAAAAGTTTTGGATTATATTATCTACATTTATCGTTTTAGCAGTTGGTGTTGGAGTAACAATAATATTAGTAAATCATTTTAAAGATAGTGATACTGAAGATCGTGAAGCACTAAATTATTTTGGTGGAGAATCAACAGCATTAATTGAAAAAGTTAATAAAGAATTAGTAGAAAAAGCTAAATCAAATCCTAATATGTCATATGATGCAGATTACAAACCATCATTTACTAAGATCGGTTTAGATGGTATCAAGATGCATTCAACAGACGTATCTAGTGTAAGTGATGCTTATATTGAACATATGTTCATTTTCGCAACTGATTTAACTAAATTCTTCCCTGATGAAACAATCGATGATGATATTGATGATGACGATGAAGAATTATATTCTAAGGTACAATATGAATTATATAAACAATTAACATATTTTCAATATTGTATTGATATGGAAAATAAAGCTTTAGAACAAGCAGCAAAGGATGCTTCAGATGAAGTTCAATATAAAATTAGATTATATATTGTAGATACATCTTTAGCTGTAAATGCTACAATTTATAATGATTCAATATTCACAGGCATTGAAACTGATGAAAATGATGAATTAAACGCAATGTTCGCTTTAATAAGTCATGGTAGTGTACAAAAGAAATATAAGAGTGATAATGATATATTCGCTACTTGTACAACAATAAGTGATACTACAAAGATTTCAACAACTTGTATCCCTAACAGTATCAATTACATGGATAATAATTTTGTAAAATAATAAATAATAAATACGGTCTTTCAATGGACCGTATTTTTTTAAAAAAGGATGGTTTTTATGAGTGAATTAATATTAAGTGAAAATGTAATTAATGATGTAGCCCAAGAATTAAACACTACTCAAGACAAAATAACAGCTGTTTTAAGCATGTTAAAGGATGACAAAACAGTGGCGTTTATCGCACGTTATCGTAAAGAGATGACTGGTGGCTTAGACGAGGAAGCTATAAGAAAAATCAATGATTTATATACATATGGAGTAAACCTTGAAAAGAAAAAAGCAGATACAATTAGATTAATTGAAGAAAAGGGTCTATTGACTGATGAATTAAAAAACAAAATTAACGACGCTAAAAAATTAATCGAGGTTGAAGATTTATATCGACCATTTAAAGAAAAGAAAAAGACAAAAGCCAGTGAAGCAATCGCACAAGGCTTAGAACCTTTAGCTGACATAATGATGAAATTATTAAGAAATGGCAGTAAAGAAGAAATAGTAAATAAATTCTTAAGTGATAAGGTAAAGACATATGATGAGGCTATAACTGGTGCTAAATATATAGTTGCTGAAAGAATATCTGACAATGCAGAATACATTGGCTATATTAGAGATGCATCTTTAAAATATGGTACTATTTCATCTAAATTAAAGAAAAACGCAGTAGATGAAATGGAAAAATTCAAAAATTATTATGATTCAAGTGAAAATATATCAAGAATTAAACCACATAGAGTTTTAGCTTTAAATAGAGGTGAAGACTTAAAAATATTAAATGTCACTGTCACACTTCAAGAACAAAGAGATATTGATTATTTAACTTATAAGGTGACAAAGAAAAGAGAATCTTTATTCAATAATGAATTAATAGATGCTATAAAAGATTCATATAAGAGATTAATTGCCCCTTCAATCGAACGTGAAATAAGAAATATTTTAACTGAAAAGAGTGAACAACAAGCAATCCATATCTTCACTTTAAATTTAAAAAATTTATTACTTCAAGCACCTATTAAGGGTAAGACTGTACTTGGTGTTGACCCAGCATTTAGAACTGGTTGTAAGCTCGCTGTTATTTCCCCAGAATCTAAGGTTTTAGAAATTGGTGTAATATTCCCTAATGAAAGAAGTAAGAATTCAACAGTAGATCCTAAATTAATATTAAAGAGTAAGAAGACTATTTTAGATTTAATAAAGAAATATAATGTTGAAATTATTGTAATTGGCAACGGTACTGCTGGTCGTGAAACAGAAAGCTTTATAGCTGAAATCATTAAAGAAAATAATTTAAATACTCAATATGCAATGGTCAGTGAGGCAGGTGCTTCTGTATATTCTGCAAGTGATCTTGCAATTGAAGAATTCCCTGATTTACATGTTGAACAAAGAAGTGCGATTTCTATTGCACGTCGTGTTCAAGACCCACTTGCTGAACTTGTAAAAATTGACCCTAAATCAATAGGTGTCGGTCAATATCAACATGACGTAAATCAAAAGGAACTTGCGACAAATCTTGATAATGTTGTAGAGGATTGTGTAAATAGGGTTGGTGTAAATCTTAACACAGCTTCTGTATCACTACTTTCTTATGTATCAGGTTTAAATAAAGGAATCAGTAAAAACATTATTGATTATAGAGAAAAAAACAATGGCTTTAAATCTAGAGAAGAATTAAAGAAAGTATCAAAATTAGGAGATAAAACATATGAACAATGTGTTGGTTTCTTAAGAATTATTGATGGTTCTAATCCATTAGATAAGACTCCTATTCACCCAGAAAGTTATAAGAAGGCCTTAAAGTTATTAAAAAGAATGGGACTTGATGCATCTTACATTGGTACAAATGAAATCAAAGAAAAAGTTGATGAATTAGATAAAGTTGCAATATCTAAGGAATTAGATATCGATATGTATACTTTAAATGATATTTTAGACGCTTTTAAAGCCCCTTTAAGAGATATTAGAGATAATTATGAGGGATTGAAGCTAAAAAGCGATATAATGCATTTTGAGGATATTAAAATAGGTGATGAATTAGATGGCACAGTAAGAAATGTAGTAGATTTTGGCGCTTTTGTTGACTGTGGTGTTAAGTATGATGGTTTAGTTCATATATCTAAAATGAGCAAACAAAGAATTAAGCATCCAACAGATGTGTTGTCAGTTGGTGACAATGTTCATGTCTATGTAATAGAAATTGATTATAATAAGCACAAGATGGGCTTATCATTATTTAAAGAATAAACAAAAGAAAAGACTCAGTTCAATTTGAACTGAGCCTTTATTTTTTTATGAACTTTTTTTAGTTTGGCAAGGTCTTAACCAATCTAATGTTTCATCAGAAATCCAACTATAATAATCACTTTCTGTATCGTAATCATAAATAGTCTTACCTAATTTTTCTAAAGTACCATCAAGCATTGTTTGAATAGTATCTTTTGAAACTGTTGTATTATCACTTGCATTAACATCAATATATTTTAATAATAAATATTTTTGGAAATCACCAGAAATATATTTATTTACTACATCAAGGAATAAATCACCCATCAATTCATAAATATCAGAACTTAATGAATTAGATTCACCTTTGATCTTTTGACAATAATAGATAAAGAATTGATTCCAAGTTGCGAAAGTAGCATTTGATGTTTCATTGTATGCTTCAACTGTAACATTAATATTGTTAGTCTTGTCATCTTCGTCTTCATAGATTAGAACTGATACTTCACCAACGTCAGTCTTTACAGAATCCTTTGAATAAGTTAAATAATCTTGAGTATCATAGCTATTTAAGATTAATAAGTGGTAACCGAAAGAAGAAGCACATAATGATGAATCAGTTTCTTTTGTTGTTTCATCATAAGTTACGAAGATTTGGCTTTCATCAGTTACTAAACCACTGAATGTTTCATTATAGATAATGAATTTACCATCATCATAATTTTCTTCGATTGTTCCATCATTTATGATAGCCTTATATAAGTTTTGAACATATTTTTTGAATGTTTCAACGAAATTATTTACGCTTGATTCATCGATGTCACTTAAATCTTCAACTGTTAATAAGAAATTGTATTTCTTAAAATCATCCCAAGATATAGAACTATTATATTCTAAATCAGCACCTTGTTCATATTTAGTCTTAATATATTTTAAGATTTCGACATAAGTGTTATCACTATATTCATTGTATAAATATTCTGCTTCATTATATAAAGCCTTAGCTAATTCAGTAACTGAATTATAAAAATCAGTAATTTTTTCTGCACTCATATCCTTTAAGAATACTTGAGGATCATCTGGAGATCCATCTGCGTCATCATCGATATTAATTAAGATATGAGATAAATTAATTGTTAATAAATCAGCATATTTAGAATTACCTAATTGTAATAAATTATATAAGATACCACTAGTTTGAGTGTCTAAGCCTGATTGTAATGAATATGTACCATCTTCATTTTGTGTTACCCAACCCTTATAGACATTATCTGATAAGAATTGTGAATAGCAAGTAGATGCATCATTTGCATATTTTATTATATTTTCTTTATTAGAATAACCATATTTTAATAATAAGAAGTTTTCAACACCTAAATACTTAGGATATGTATCATCATTACCCTTCTTAAATTTTGATATAGCATCATCTAATGAATCAATATAATCATCTCTGTCATCTTCATCAACATAATCATCTTTATATTGATATGCATATTCATAAGCTAATATATCATTGATGATACTTACACCATATCTTTCAGTTGCATCCATATAGAAATCTTCTACAGTATATACATCATTTCCAAATTTGAAAATGTATTTACCTTCAGATGCAGTATAATCTTTACTTGTGATTAAATCATAATCATCTTCGTAATTATTATTGAATTTATATTCTAAGATTGGATCATAAATATATAAGTCATCATCTTTTGTGTCAGATTCAGTAGCCTTATATAAAATTGAACGGAAATTAGTACTTGTATAAGATAATGCAGAATTTAATAATGCATTATATTTTAGTTTAATATCAATTTCATTCTTTATTTTAGCTGCTTGACTTGTTGTATCATCAGTAGAAGCTTCAGGAACTAATGTGCCATTATAAGTATAATTACCTTTTAATAAATCATCATACTTAACTTGTTCGCCATCTTCATCATGAATTTCATATTCAGTGCTGATATGGTAAGCCATAATGTATTTTGAATTAATATTTCTTGGTTCAGTTAGGAAGTCTCCACTTTCTAAATCTTCAGTAACTAATGTTTTAACAGAAGAAGCAATATCTGATAATTCATCGATATCATAATTTACGTTGTATACAAAGTCATCACCATCAAAATTATCTACAGTCTTATAATTATAATAAGAATTATATAATTTTAGATAAGCTTCAGTAGCTTGTGCCTTATATTCATCTTCAGTAATTGTCTTATTCTCGTAATCTGATTTAATTTTACCTAAGTCATAACCTAAAGCTTTTAATTCTTTGATTTGATCGATAGCTTCTTTTCTTGAGTTAAATGAGATATATACAATATTATATGTACCATGATTATAAGCAGTATTTTCATATGTGCTTTCTAATTTATCCTCATCGAAAATATAATATGTATCATTCTTAGTCTCTTCGTCAGCGTTATATTCAGTATAATATTCTTCATCAGCGATTTGATATACTGCATTTTGTGATGATAAATTAACAGCTAAATATCTAATTTGTTCAGATACAATTTCACTAAATTTATCAGTGTGAATTGATTTAAATGTGATTACATCTCTATCGTTTATTGCATATTCATATTCTAAATCACTTGTTGTAAATACATAACCAGTTGATTTTTGATCGTCTATGAACTTTTCAATATTTGTATTGATGTCCTTTTGTTCCATTTCTTCAACATCATCAGAAGAAGAACTTGATAATACTAAAGAAGATACCTTTTGAGTAATAGTTTCAATTACATTACGTCTAATGTAATCATAATTGTTATTAATTGTTAATGTGTTAATAACAGAACCATCCTTAGAACCATCTAAGTATGAACCACCTAAATCGTTTAAAGATAATAATTCAGTTCCTGTCAATTCAAATAATTTAACATCATTTTTAATTGGAATAATTAAATTTCTAACACTTTCTTCTGTGTTTGAAATATAATCATTTACATTGTCGTTATCAAATACAGCCTTTAACGCTGCAATTTCATTTTTATAAATTACTTCATTTAATTTGTTATTTAAAATATCATAACCATTAAAACGTAATTTGTCGTAATAAACTTGATTTGATACACTAAATGTTTGACCAGTTACATTATCAGTTGCAGTTGCAACAGTTGCGTTTAAATCTAAATTTCCATATGGAGTAGTAGAGTTCTTTGAAGAAGAACTGCTACCACCACATGATGCGATTCCTAATGTTAATATTCCTAAAGAGGCGATTAAACTTAATTTCTTTAATTTCATATTATTTAGCCTCCTTAGTTAAGATATTATCAACAATTTCACTTACATAATCCCACCATGTTTTACCATCGAATGTGTATAGGTCATATGTACCTGTTGTGTCATAGTCAATACCATATTGTTCAAGGGTTTTATCACCATAGATATATGTGTAGCCATCAGCAACTTTTTCACTGATTTCTAGTTTTCTCTTGAATAAGCCAGCTTTCTCGCTTGTATTATTATAAGATTCATTTGCAAACTTAATTACATCAGTTAAATCACTAACTGTTTGATTAGTTTTCATTTTTATGAAACTTAATACGACAATTCTTTGAGTTTCAGTTGCAGTAAATCTTGTAACAACTGGACTTAAGAAAGCTTCAACAGCACTAGAGATTTCGCTAGGCATTAATGTAGAAGAACCATTAATAATATAATCTAATATATATAATTTAATTTGATTTAATGTGAATAATTCAGGATTAGAAGCATCTTCGTCAGTATAGATGTTATCAATCTTAATCATTTCGTCATTGTAAATAAGGATTAGATTTTCTAAGATCTTTTCATCATTGTCTTTTTCTAACCATTCAGCACTTGCTCTAACTGTACCATCAGTAACTAATATTAAGTTATAACCGTCAATTGATTCAACAATTTGATCTGATTCACTGCTAGTTGCGTCAGTTTCATTTAGAGGTTCAATATAACAAGTTGGAACAGAAGAAGAATCTTCTAAGAAATATTGATAATATACAACTTGTTCAGTTCCTGTTGCGTCAATATATTTACCTTCGCCGTTAGCGTAGTCATATAATCTTTGTTTAATTGAGTATGGAATATCAGTAGAAGCGTTAGTAGCTGTTAAATCAGCAGTTTGAACCTTTAAGCCAAGATGACGATATTTAGCCCATAATGCTTCACTTTTGATTGGGTTGTTTTCAAATTCAACCCTTGCAGAACTATTAATTTCTTCAACTAATGAAGTTACCTTATCAGTATGAGAATCAGTTGATGAAGAAATTATTGTATAAATATCATAAATTAAATTCTTTGCTACAGTTTCAAGTGTCTCTCCATAGAATGGTGAATTTATATCTTCAACTTTTTTTGAGTTCCATTCACTTACTTTATCAGCAGAACCATCATCGTTACCGTCAAAGTAAACATATAATCTAGTTGCTGTTAATGAAAAATATTTTTCATAAGCTGTATCAGTATAATTCTTTAAGAATTCTATTAATTGATCATTTGAATAATCAGCTAATAATTTAGTAGCTGCAGCTTGTAATCTATAATGATTTTTAATGATTGATTTAATATTTGCTGAGTGGAAATATAACATTAAGAAATTATATTTACCAATTGATGATGGGTAACCAGAAGAAGAATAACCATCATTTGAGAAATTTAATAAGATATTGTCGATATAATCTTCATAATCATCATTATATTTCTTTGTTTCTTTATAAGCTTCTGTATCCTTAATCATCTTGTTAGATAATAAAGTGATTGCTGTTTCACAGCCATCTTTTTGTTCAAGGATATTGTAAACACCAATAGCTTCATCTGTACCAAGCTTAGTTACAGAGTTTTTAGTTTTAGTGTCATCACCAACATAAATATATAAATTGTATTTAGTGCCTCTATATTTAATAGTTGCTAATACATTAGAATTTGAATTCTTTTTAATAGTATTTGAATAACCACTATGATTTACTGAATATGCAATTTCAGTTGCTTCATTGTAGATTTTTACTTTACATCTATCGATTTCATCATCTACATATTCTTGAATAGCACTTTCTGTTGCGATATCTTCTAAAATTAATTCTCTTTCAAGTGTATATTTTAAGCTTCCGAATCCATATCCATCTTTTTCGTCAAGGTTATTGTATTTCTTTTCTTCGTCTAAAATATAAGAAATAATTTCAAGATTAGATACTTCATCATTTTCTTCTAAAATACTATCATACCAATTTGCGTGCTTCTTAGTTGTTTCATCTTCAACTTCGATTTCACCTAATTTATAAGCGATATAGCTACCGTTTGATGTAGAAGTAGTTGATTGAGCGTATGATTTAGAAATATCATCAGAATCAAGTGTAGTATATAATAACTTAACCATTGATGAACCTAATTCTTGTAATTCATCATAAGTATAAGTTATTCTTGTATTTTCATCACTATCAGCATCTTTAAGTTGATCTTCAATATTTGCGATTGCATTTGCATATTTAGTTGCATCATCTTGTAATGTATATTCTTCAATGATTCTTCTTGTTAATGTTCTTAATGTATCTAAAGAATAATTAACTGATTCAACCCCAAAATCAATATTACCTGTTCTAATTGGATTTCTATAACCTGAATAAATGTAGTTATATAATTGAACATATATTTCTAGGATTGCAGCGTAAGAAGAGTTATCAACGCAGATTGCACCATAAGCTGAATTCAATTGAGCATTACTGAAATCATCATAATATTGTTCATATTCAGAATAAGTCATATTATTTTTCTTATCCTTAATATAATATAATTGGTTATTATAATATTTTAAACCAAATGCTTTTAAAGTTGCATTATATTCATCATCAGAAGTGAAACAAATCATAATTGCTTCAACATCATTTGTATCAACATATTCTTCTTCAAAAGCGATAGAATAATTAGAATAACTGTAATGACCTAAATCAGTATCGTCACTATCTGAATCATCTTCATCATCTTCGTAAACTTCTTCGCTATGCTTTTCAAATGCTAATAATTTCTTTGCAAATTGTTCGTAATAAATAGACTTTAATTCGCTACTATTTGCGATAGTTAAGTAATTAGCTTTTGCGCTATCAGGAATACATTTATTTGTTCTGTCGAAGGATCCCACAACTAAATCCTTTAATGGAGTACTACCAATTTTTTCAACTTGGTAAGTAGAATACATTTCATCAACGTATTTAATTTCTGATGAATATCTAACTGTATCTGTTAATTTTTCAACTGCATCATCATAACCTTCTGCATCATATGTTAGGTTATAAATATCAAAAATAACATAATTTGTTAATTCTTCATCATACCATTCTTTAATTTTTTCAAAGGCTTTTTTGCCTTTATCTGCATATGTTGTATCGATTCCTAAATCTTCAAAATCATCAGCTGTTAAATTGTCAAAAGAAACAGTTTCAACAGTATTGATTCTATCAGCATATTTAGTTAAAACAACAGTAGTAAGTTGTTCTTCTAATACTTCATTTGCAGACCATTGTAACTCTTTCCATAATTCTTTAGCAGAAAGAGTATAGTCTCCACTAGTAGCGTATGTTTCCTTTGGAATACTACCATAGGTGTTAGTTGCGCCACTACATGAACTTAATGCTATTGCAAGCCCTAGACCTAGTGTTGCGGTTGCTAGGCGTTTAGACTTTAAAGTTTTCTTATTCATGAATAAACTCCTTTTCTAATATAAAATACTACAAAGAATATCATAACATTATTGGTTGTAAATTGCAATTAGAAAATAAATTTTAAAACCAACAAAATTCGGCTTAATTAATTATAAATTAATAATTTTAAAAATATGGTTAGTGTGATATAATCGAACATGAGGTTTTTAAAATGAAAATTTGTGTTTATCAATCTGGTTCTAGTGGCAATTCAACTTTAATCAGGACTAATAAACTTAATATTTTAGTAGATTGTGGTATTTCAAAAAAATCACTAATAGATAATTTAAATCAATCAGGTTTAGAATTAAATGATATTGATTATATATTATTTACGCACGAACATAGTGACCATATAAAAAGTTTTAATGTGTTTTTAAAATCTGCCAAAATTAAAATATTTATCTCAGAAGGTACATTAAATTATATTTATGCTGATTATTATAATCACTTAAAGCATAAAGAATGTGAAATGATAAATAATAAATTAAAAAATAATGACATCATTGTATTTAATAGAATTAAAAATTCTATTTTATACGAACCAGTCTTTATTGATGATTTTAAAATCACGCCACTTCCTTTATTTCACGATGCTAATGAGCCTGTCGGTTTTATTTTCGAAGAAGATAAAAAGAAGTTTACATATATAACAGATACTGGATATGTTCATTCTGATTTATTTGATATGATTAAGAATTCTGATTGTTATTTGCTTGAATCTAATCATGATCCTGAAATACTTATGGCATCATCAAGACCGTATTTCACTAAATTGAGAATAAGTGGTGAACACGGACATTTATCTAATGAAGATTCTATGTATATATTAACTAGAGTAATTGGTGATAAAACCAAAATTATAATGCACGCTCATGTTAGTGAAGAATGTAATTTAAAAGAAATTATTAAAATGACAAGAAAAAGAGTATTTGAATCATATGGACTTGATGATTCAAAATATAAATGTATTACATTAGAACCTAGAAGATGTGAGGAAATAGAAATATGAAAATAACAATTTTAAGTGTCGGTGTAATAAAAGAAAAATATTTAATAGATGCCATTAACGAATACACTAAAAGATTATCTAAATATACTAAAGTGGAATTCGTTAAAGTGGCTGATGAGCCAATTAAGGAAAATTCTAGTGAAAAAGAAAATGAATTAATAAAAAATAAAGAGGGCAAAAAATTAATTCCTTATCTAAAAGATAAGGATTATAAGATAGCTTTAGCACTTGATGGTGTTATGCTATCTAGTGAAGAATTAGCAGATAAAATAAAAAATGTTTTAACTTATGATTCATCAAATATAACATTTGTTATAGGAGGTTCACTTGGTTTATCTAAAGAAGTCTTAGATATCTGCGACTATAAATTATGTTTTTCTAAAATGACTTTTCCACATAAGCTTATGCAAGTAATATTGCTTGAACAGGTATATAGATCATTTAAGATATTAAATGGTGAAACATATCACAAATAGGAGAAACTATGAAAAGAAATACAATTATTTATACTATATGTTTGTTGCTATATGGTGCTTTAGTAGTAACTTTAATTATAGTTAATAATACAGTTTTTAATAATGATTATAGACTTACAACAATCATAACTATTTTGATTATTATGTTTATAATCACATGGATATTCATTATTATTTATTCTAAGTATCAAATCAAAAAAGACAACGAACAATTCAATGATGATTTTAATAAAAAATTATATAAAAAGATGATAGATGACCAAGAAGCAAAATTAAAAAAATATTTTGAGTATTCTATGGTTATGAACACTAAATTTAATCTTTTAATCGCTTATTTTTATAAGGGTGAAAACGAAAAAGCCATCGAATATTTAAATAAAAATAGATGGCATAATTTTAGAGAAGATGTAATTATATTTAAAGGTTTAGCTTACCTTTATAACGATGACTTAGATAAGGCTTTAATTGAACTTGAGAAATTAAAAAAAGCCGAAAGAAAAGCTGATTATGAACTGTTAAATTCAGTTTGTGAAGCAGTAAAAATAAAGAAGAAAACATCTAAGGTAAGTAAATTATCATTACCTATCATAAGAGAAATTGTAAAAAAATTATAAATCTACCAATAAAATTAATTTTTTATTTGTATGTTTGGTGAGGAGCGGTAATATGACTTTTGATGAATTCGTTAAAGAATTTAAAGAAAATAATTATATTCATTTTAAAGAATTCTATGATTTGACTTCGAAAAATGTATATTTTACTGCTTATGGTATCTTAAAAGATAGTGACTTAGCTAACGATATTTTACAAGAGACATATATGACATTTTTAGAGAAAATAGATGATTATAAAAATGGTAAAAATGTCTATGCATATTTATCTATGATAGCTAGAAATAAAAGTATTAACCTTTACAATAGGGATAAAAGAATTGTTTCAAATGAAGAGATTGTTATAAATAAATATGATGATTCAAATGATTATAAAAAATTTAATGAAATATTATCGTATTTAGATGATGAACTTGATAGAGAAATAATAATATATCACATTATTTTAGATTACACTTTTAAAAAGATTGCCCAAATTATTGATATGCCACTAGGTACTACATTGTGGAGATATAATAAAGCATTAAAAACACTTAAAGAAAGGATTGGTGATAATTATGAGAGATAAAGAATTATTTAATTATGTTAAATCATCAACAGATGATATAAAGATTAATGATTACAGTGATTCAATTATTGCAAATACTCATCATGAAGTTAAACCTAAATCCTTAATTAAAAGAAAAAATAAATATTTTTTACCTGTTAGTTTAGCTACTTTAGGAGTTTTAGGTGCAGCAACAGCATTAGTTGTTTTTGTTGCAAATTCTAATTCCTCAGGTACTAAAACTAAAACTAGACAGTTCCATGATAAAGTAGCACTTAATGCCTCATATGAAATGCTTGCATTAAATAATGTGATAAGTAGTACTGATTCAAATGTAAAAAGTGCTAAAAAAACTTATACAAATGATGAATTAAGTGGACTAATTGGTGATGTAAATAGTTATTTATATACATGTGAACAATTAAAAAACAGTGATCAAATCATTTATAAATTTGACCAAGAAAATACTAATTCAAATTATAGTGATTACAAATATATGATGAGTGTATCATATTTAGAAGATAGTCTAAATTGTTATTACAATGTAGTTACGTCTAAGGATGATGAGTACAGTATTAAAGGCGTTGTAATAATTGATGAAATTGATTATACGTTTTTTGGTGAAGGCGAAGAAGAAAATGATGAATCTGAAATAACTTTGACTGTCAATTTAAGTGAAACTTTATCTATTAAAGTAAAAAATGAAGTAGAAATTGAAAAAGATGAAGTTGAATATGAATATAGCTTAGAAAGATATAATGGTTCAAATTTAGTAGAATCAATTAAATATGAAGTCGATATAGAAGATGATGAAGCTTCATATGAAGTTGTTATAAATTCAAACAATGTTGAGACTAAATATGAATTTGAAAAATCTTCAGATGAAGAATTAGATGAAAATTTAAAAGTAGAAAAAGGATATTTATCTTGTATAGAAGGTAAAATAGAAAAGACAAATTGCGAAAATCTAGAATTCTTTATATTAGTATATGATAATTATTATTTATATATTTTTGAACAAGAAGAGGACAATTTATTTATCTAATTTTATTGTATAAAAATTGTCCTCTTCTTG
>JAILIY010000119.1 GCA_024695025.1 Acholeplasmatales bacterium | reverse complement strand
CTCATAGAGATAACAGTATATATAAAATCCTTAAGGATAATGATTTAGATATTTTTACAGAAATAATCTCAAATGAATCAAAAATATTTGAAAGAAAACCAAGCCCAAATTGTATTAATTACTTAGTTGATAAATATAATTTAAATAGGGATCAAACATATTATGTTGGTGATAGACCTATAGATATTAAATGTGCGACTCGTGCAAACATTAAATCTATATTATACAATTCAAAATCTGATATATTTGATTTTAAGCCAACAAAAATAATAAATGATTTTAAAGAATTATTAGAAATATAAAAAGCCATTAAAAAATGGCTTTTTTCTATCCTTTATATTTGTAATATTTATCTCCAGCTTTAATAACACTTACCTCTTCAACATTTGGATCAAGTGTAATATCTGTTGAATCTCTTTCGTATTCTTGACCTTCAAATTTAACTTTTACTTTAGATTCAGTAGTAGATACGATATAAAATGCTTTATTGTTTTTCTTATCAATTAAAACTGAATTAGATTTAAATGTTTTATTACCATAAACTGTGATAGTAAAATCGTCTTTATAATAACCATAATATGTATTAGAAAATACTTCACTGTGGTTATAATTTATAAATGCGATGTTTTCTTTGTTAAAAGCTTTTTCTAAATTGCTTTCTAGAATTGATGAATTAATATTGTTTTTTGTTTTGTTCCACCAACCAGAAAAGCCATTGTTTTCTTTCTTTTCGTCTGCCATTATATTTCTCCTTTTCTATATGCACTTTTTATTATACTTTATTTAAAACTCTATGTTAATATGAAAATTAATGAAAAAATAATTAAAATTATTGACTTATTTGAATCATGAGTCTATAATCATATTAGTTATAACTAACTAACTAGGAGAGATATTATGATTAGAGTTACATTAAAAGTTGATGGAATGCGATGTGGTATGTGTGAAGTACACGTAAACGAAGCAGTTAGAAAAACAGTTAACTGTAAAAGTGTAAAATCTAAACATTCTAAAAACGAAACTGTATTTGTTATTGATGATTCTTTAAAGGATAAGATTGAAGATGTAATTGATGCAATCCAAAAGGATGGATATAGAGTTTTAGATAAGAATATCGAACTTGACGCTAAGAAGAAAGGCTTATTTTGGTAAGCCTTAAAATTAGAGTTAACAGTTGAACAGTTGTTTAACTAATGCAATTATGGAGGAGAGAAAATATGGGAATTGTAGAGTTAAAAGAAGTTAGTAAAATTTATAAGATGGGTGAAAAAGAATTTAAGGCACTCAACAATATAGATTTAAGCTTAGAAGAGGGTAAGTTTATTGTTATACTTGGTCCATCAGGTGCAGGTAAATCTACATTATTAAATTTACTTGGTGGATTGGATAATCCAACTAGTGGTAAGATTATTGTTGATAATTTAGATATTTCAACACTTACAAGCGATAAGCTTGCTGAATATAGAGCATCTAAGGTTGGATTTGTATTTCAATTTTATAATTTAATTCCAACACTTACAGTATATGAGAATGTGGCTTTAGTAAAAGAAATTGCTGAAGATCCACTTGACCCTACTGAAATACTTGAAAGTGTTGGTTTAGGTAATCATTTAAAGAAATTTCCAACAGAATTATCTGGTGGTGAACAACAAAGAGTATCTATTGCACGTGCAATTTGTAAAAATCCAAAGATTTTACTTTGTGATGAACCTACAGGTGCTCTTGACTCTAATACTGGCGTATTAGTATTAAAAGAATTATTAGACTTAGCTCGTAAATATGGTAAGACAATTATTATTGTTACTCACAATCAAAATATAGCTAAGATGGCTGACTGTGTAATAAGAGTAAAAAATGGTCAAATTAAAGAAATTGAAAACATTGAAAATCCTCTTAGTGTAGAGGAGGTTGAATGGTAATGATTCTATTTAAAAAATTAATTAGAACATTCCTTCATTACAAAGCTCAATTCATTTCAATGATCTTGATGGTTATGATTGGTGTTGGAGTCTATGTAGGCTTTAACATGGAATGGAAGAGTATTGAAATTGATACTAATGAGTTCTTTAGTGAAACAGGATATGCTGATTTTAGAGTTGAAGCAAATGGTAAAGAATTAACTCAAACAGATTTAAATAAAATTGTAAGCGTTGATGGAGTAGATGATGCAACTTTATTTTTAAAAAGAAGAGTTAAAGACTTATCTAGTAAAAATGATTCATCTTTATCTTTATCAGTAATCAAAGATTACGATAAACCAACTAGATTATATATGGTTGATGGAAAGTATGATGATACTAAAGCTGGCTTTTATATTTCAGATAAATACTTAAAAAAACATAAATATAATATAGGTGATACATTAAAATTAGATAATGGTTATGAAGGAGAAATCTTAGGTACTTGTAAATCAGGTGAATATCTAATTTGTGTAGATGCAGATGAAGGCCAATTAATGCCTGATTATTCTACATATGGCTTTGTGTTTATGACACCTAAATTATATGAAAGTGTAGAAGGTTATTATTATAATCAAATAATGATTGAATCAGATCGTGATGAAGATTTCAAAAGAGAATTACAATTATCTTTAGGTGATACTGGTACAGTTACATATAAAACTCAAGATTTAAATTATTATGAATCTCGTGGCGAGATGGAAGAAGGAAAGACTATGGGTAATATTTTACCATTTATATTCCTATCTATCGCAGTATTAACTATGATTACAACTATGCATAGAGTAACAGTTAATGAGAAGATTCAAATTGGTACACTTAAAGCTTTAGGCTTTAAAAATAGGAAAATAACAGGTCATTATGTCTGGTATGGTGGTTTTATAGCCTTAGTAGGTTCTATACTTGGTATTTGTTTAGGCTTTTTGATTTGCCATATAATTATGAATCCTGATGGAATGATGGGAACATATTTTGATATGCCTGCTTGGAAAAAGCATATTCCTTGGTTTTCATGGCTTGTTGTACTAGCTATTATTGTAATATTAGTGTTAGTAGGATTCCTATCTGTAAGAAAGATGCTAAAGGGTAGCGCTGCTGAATCACTAAGACCATATGTTCCTAAAAAATATAAGCCATTATTAATTGAAAAAACTAAATTATGGAACAAATTTTCATTCCAAACTAAATGGAATATTAGAGATATATTTAGAAACAAAATAAGAAGTATTATGACACTTGTTGGTGTTATGGGTTCTACATTACTTTTAGTTGCATGTTTTTCTATGTACGAATCATTTGATTACTATATTGGTGCACTGGGTGATAAAGTAATGAAGTATGACACATCAATTAATTTTGATTCAAGTAATGCTTCAAAAGATGATGTTACATCTGTCATTAATTATTTAGATTCAAAAGGATATAAAACAGATTATTCTAAACAAACAAGTATATTTGTTGATGGTGATGATGAGTTAACAACTTTGACAATTTTAGATAAATCTGACAATTTATACAATTTAGTTAATAAAAGATATAAAACTATTAAAAATGTGAAAAATGATGGTGTTTATGTATCACTTAAGGTTCAAGAAAAAGGATATGATATAGGTGATACAATTGAAATTAAAACATTGTCAGGCCTAGATTATAAAGCTAAAGTTTCAGGTGTTTTCACATCATATTCTGGTGAAATGGTATTAACTACATTTGATTATGCAAATGAGTTATTTAATACAAGTAATGATGTTTCATTAGTTAACTCAACTCCAGATTTATATAGTATGTATACTATTTATACAGATATGGATTTTAGTGATGTTGATAAAGATGCCAAAATAAAAGAACTTAAGGACAGTAGTATCATTGATTACTATACATCTAAATCAGATTTAATGGATACTTTTGATAGTTTTACAGAAATATTTTATATTATGATAGCATTATTTGCGGTATTAAGTGTGCTTTTGGCTTTAGTAGTATTATATAACTTAGGTGTTATGTCATTCTTTGAGCGTTATAAACAACTTGCAACACTTAAGGTTGTAGGCTTTAAGGATAAGCATATTGGTAAGATATTGATTGCTCAAAATGTATGGTTAACTATAGTGGGTATTATAGTTGGTATACCGTTTGGTATATTAGTTGTTAATATCGTAATGAAGATGTTAGCAGGTGACTATGAATTAACAATTATTTATGGTTGGATGACTTGGTTATTTAGTGTTGTATTTGCGTTATGTACATCACTTGTAATTTCATATTTCTTATCAAAGAAAAATAAGAAAGTTAATATGGTTGAAGCCCTTAAGGGTGTAGATTAAAATTATAATTATGGACTAGAAATACGTTTTCTAGTCCTATTTTTTTAATAATTAAAATAATTATTAGATTTATTTAAAATATATGTTAGAATATAGTTGAGCTATGGGGATAGTTCTATAAATTTAAATAAATTTATTTGAGGATATAAATAGGGGGTATTTTATATGCTTGAACAATATAAGTTATTAATTGACATTAGACGTAAAGTTTTTGAAGAAGTTGCTAGAATGGGCTATGATAATATCGATTATCATAAGCTTGAGGAATTACCTTATGAATTATTAAAAGAATCAGTTGGTAGATCATCAATATTTTTAGAAAGAGCTATTATTGCCGAAAGAATTAGACTTGCAATAGGCTTACCTGTTAGAGATACATCAGAACATAGACCTATCTATGTTGGTATTGAAGAAGCATTAAAGCCAGAAAAATATTATGAACCACCACTAGTAAATGTTATAGATTTCGCATGTAATGCATGTCCTGAAGAATCTTATTATGTTACAGATGTTTGCCAAGGTTGTCTTGCCAATCCATGTAAAAATGTATGTCCTAAGGGAGCTATTTCTATTAAAAATAGGAAAAGTGTAATAGATCAGGATTTATGTATTCATTGTGGTAAGTGTGCAAGTGTATGTCCATATAAGGCTATAGTACATAGAGAAAGACCTTGTGCTAAGGCATGTGAAATGCACGCAATTGAATCTGATAAAAATGGTAAGGCAATTATTAATTATGATAAGTGTGTATCTTGTGGTATGTGTATGGTTAATTGTCCATTTGGTGCTATCGCAGATAAATCACAAATATTACAAATTATTACATCACTTAAATCAGATACAGAAGTATACGCAATTATCGCACCAGCATTTATCGGTCAATTTGGTCCTAAACTAAATTTAAAAACTATTGATGACGCATTTAAAAAATTAGGCTTTAGTGGTGTATATGAAGTATCTATTGGTGCTGACCTTTGTACAATTGAAGAAGCCAAAGATTATTTAGAAAATGTTCCATCTAAATTAAAATTCATGGCTACATCTTGTTGTCCTGCTTGGAGTGTAATGGCCAAAACTGAATTCCCAGAATTCAAAGAAAATATATCAATGGCTATGACACCAATGGTTTATACTGCAAGATTAGTTAAGAAAGAACATCCAAATTCAAAAGTAGTATTCATTGGTCCTTGTGCCGCAAAGAAACTTGAGGCATCAAGAAAGAGTGTAAGAAGTGATGTTGACTTCGTTTTAACATTTGAAGAATTATATGGTATGTTCAACGCTCGTGGTGTTGATTTTAACAAGCTTGTTGAAAACCCACTTAAAAATATTACATCAAGTGATGGTAGAGGCTTTGCTGTAATGGGTGGAGTTGCTCAAGCAGTAGTAAATTCAGCTGGTAAAATATCATTAGATAGAGAAATTAAAGTGTTCGCTGCTCAAGGCTTAGACAATTGTCGTAAGATGTTAAAAGAAGCTAAAGCAGGTAAATATGATGGTTATCTACTTGAAGGTATGGCATGTCCTATGGGCTGTGTTTCAGGTGCTGGTACATTAGTTTCACCTAATAGAGCTAAGGCACTAATTGGCTTAAGTCAAAAGGAAGCAAAATTCAAAGAATGTATAGAAACTACATATAAAGAAAGACTATCTGATTTAGATTAATATAAAAGTCCTAGATTATATCTAGGATTTTTATTTTTAGCGTTAAATATACCTAACTGCTTAAAATTAACAAAATGCTTCAAAACCATTCTTAATAATAAAAATTATGATATAATAAACAAAGAAGTTTAAGGGGGATTTTTTTTATGAGTAACAAACTTGTTGTTACTGATGCTATGCTTAAGGAGTTAAAGAAAGCAATCGAAGAGAACAAGAAAAAACCTGGTCCTTTGATGCCAACTTTACACAAGGCACAAGAAATCTTTGGATGTATTCCACTAGAAATCCAAAAAATTATATCTGAGGAATTAGATATTAGTGTTGGTACTATTAATGGTGTAGTAACATTCTATTCTAGATTTTCAACTGAGCCAAAGGGTAAGCATATTATCGGTGTATGTTTAGGTACTGCTTGTTATGTAAGGGGTTCACAAGAAGTACTTGACGCAGTTAGTAAAGAATTAGAAATTAAGGTTGGTGAAACTACTAAAGATGGTAATTTCACTTTAGAGGCTACAAGATGCTTGGGTGCTTGTGGTTTAGCACCTGTATTCACTATCGGTGAAGAAGTTTATGGTAATTCTACTAAGAATATTGCAATAGAAGCAATTCAAAAAATAAAAGCTGAAAATTAATAAGGGGTAATTATATGACTTTAGAGGAATTAGAAGAAATAAAAGTAAAAACATTACCTAGCTTAGCATTAAGAATTAATGAAACTCAAGTTAAGTTATTAATTGGAGCTGGGGATAGCGGAATCCATAATGGATCTAGATTAGTTTTACAAGAAGCATTAGAAGAAGTTTATAGTTTAGGCTTAAAAAATGTAATGGTATCTCAAATGCCTGAAAAGCTTGTAGGACAAGAAGTAGTTGTCGATGTTGTAGATGAACAAGGAAATACTACAACATATGTAAATGTAGATAAAAAAGGTATTAAAGAAATAATCACTTTCCACATCGTTGGTAAAAAGGTTGTTGAAAAATACTTATATAAAGAACCAGTGGAGGTAAAGTAAGATGAGAACGAGAATGACTATTTTACTTTGTGCTGGTACTGGTTGTTTATCAGGCGGTTCAAACGAATTAAGAAAAGAATTTGAATTAGTACTTGAAGAATTAGGTATTAAAGATGAAATATCTATCATTCAATCAGGATGTTTCGGTTTATGTGAAAAAGGACCAGTTGTAATTATTTATCCTGATGAAACATTCTATGCTCATGTAAAGGTTGAGAATGTAAGAAGAATTTGTGTTGAACATATTTATAAAGGTAAAGCTGTTAAGGAATTAGTATTCCATGATGAAGCTACAAAAAACAAAGCTAATGTTCACTTACACGAATTAGGTTTTTATGCTAAACAAGAAAGAAGAGTATTAAGAAACTGTGGTGTTATTAACCCATACGATATTAATGAATATATCGCAAGAGATGGTTATAAGGCTTTAGGTCTTGCTTTACAAAAGAAGCCTGAAGATATTATTCAAACAATTTTAGATTCAGGTTTACGTGGTAGAGGTGGTGCAGGTTTCCCAACTGCTTTAAAATGGAAGTTCTGTGCTGCAAATAAAGCTGATCAAAAATATATCATTTGTAATGCTGATGAAGGTGACCCAGGTGCATTTATGGACCGTGCCGTTTTGGAAGGTGACCCACATTCAATTATTGAAGCACTAGCAATTGGTGGTTATGCAATTGGTGCGACACAAGGTTATATTTATGTTCGTGCTGAATATCCTATCGCAGTAGAAAGATTAGAATATGCAATCAAAGAAGCTAGAAAAATGGGTCTTTTAGGTAAGAATCTATTCAATAGTGGCTTTGATTTTGATGTTGAAATAAGATTAGGCGCAGGTGCCTTCGTTTGTGGTGAAGAAACTGCTCTTATTGCCTCAATTGAAGGTGGACGTGGTATGCCAAGAAACAAACCACCATTCCCTGCAAATAAAGGTTTATGGCAAAAGCCAACTGTTATCAACAATGTTGAAACATTAGCTAATATTGCTCAAATTATTTTAAATGGACCAGAATGGTTCAAAAGCATTGGTACAGAAAAATCTCCTGGTACTAAGGTATTTGCCTTAGGTGGTAAGATCAATAACACAGGTTTAGTTGAAGTACCAATGGGTCTAACATTAAGAAATGTTATTTTTGATATTGGTGGTGGTATCAAGAATGGTCGTAAATTTAAGGCTGTTCAAACTGGTGGTCCATCAGGTGGTTGTATCACAGAAGAAAATCTTGATACACCAATCGATTTTGATAATTTAACTGCAATTGGATCAATGATGGGTTCAGGTGGTATGATTGTAATGGACGAAGACAACTGTATGGTCGACGTTGCAAGATTCTATTTAGACTTCACTGTTGATGAATCTTGTGGTAAGTGTACACCTTGTAGAGAAGGTAATAAGAGATTACTTGAAATCTTAAATAAGATTGTTGATGGTAATGGTACATTAGAAGATCTTGATACATTAGAAGAATTATCACTAATGATAAAGGATTCAAGTTTATGTGCATTAGGTCAAACTGCACCAAACCCTGTCGTATCTACTTTAAAACATTTTAGAAAAGAATACGAAGCTCACGTTGTTGACAAGACTTGTCCAGCAGGTGTTTGTAAGAAACTTACAAAATTCTTTATTACAGAAAAGTGTATCGGCTGTGACATGTGTGCAAAGGCTTGTCCAGTTGGCGCAATCAGTGGTGGTAAACGTGAAAGACACGTTATCGATCAATCTATTTGTATTAAGTGTGGTTCATGTAAAAAAGCATGTCCACCTAAGGTACAGGCAATAATTACGAAGTAGGTGCAAGGTATGGAAGAGAAATTAGTAACATTAACTATTGATGGTAAAGAAGTTACAGTTCCTGCTAACTACACTGTGCTTCAAGCTGCCAATAAATTAGGTATAAATATTCCAAGATTATGTTTTTTAAAGGGAGTACACGAAAATTCTAACTGTAGAATATGCGTCGTTGAAATTGAAGGTCAAAGAACTTTAAAGAATTCATGTACAATGCCAATTACTGATGGTATGGTTGTTAAGACAAACACTCCAAGAGTAAGAAAGTCTGTAACTGAAAACTTAAAGCTTTTAGCTGCTAACCACGTATTTGAATGTTGGAGATGTCCTCGTGAACATAACTGTGAATTTTTAACATTATTACGTAAATATAATATTCAAAATGACTTTACAAGTCACAATGAATTTTTACTTAAGACAAGAAAAATTAATGGTAATAACCCAGCTATCGAATTAGATAGTGGTAAATGTATTTTATGTGGTAGATGTATTTCTACATGTGAAAAATTATCAGGCTTATCAATTTTAGCTTTCAACAATAGAGGTAGTAAAACTATTGTTGGCCCAGCTTTATTACATGAAATTGGTGATTCAGGTTGTATATTCTGTGGTAAATGTATTCAAGCATGTCCAACAGGTGCCATCCATGAAAAATCAGATATTGATAAGGTATTAGAAGAAATTCAAAATCCAGATAAATTTGTAGTTGTTCAAGCTGCCCCTGCAGTAAGAGCTGCATTATCTGAAGAATTTGGTTACCCAATCGGTACAGATGCAGAAGGCAAGATGTATGCCGCATTTAAGGCTTTAGGCTTTGATGAAATCGCTGATGTTAACTGGGCTGCCGATTTGACAATTATGGAAGAAGGCTTTGAATTTATGGGCCGTCTTCAAAATGGTGGTAAATTCCCAATGTTCACATCTTGTTCACCAGGCTGGATTAGATTTATTGAACAATATGAACCATCATATTTAGAAAATTTATCAAGCTGTAAATCTCCTCACCAAATGGGTGGTGCGATGATTAAAAGCTATTGGGCTAAAAAATTAAAAATTGATCCTAAGAAGATTGTCGTTGTATCAATTATGCCTTGTATAGCTAAAAAATATGAAGCTTCACGTCCTGAAATGGAAGTTGATGGCTTACGTGATGTAGATTATGTTTTAACTACAAGAGAACTTGCACGTATGATTAGACGTGAAGAAATTGATTACAATTTATTAGAAGAAATTAAGCCAGAGGGCGAACTTGCTAAATACACTGGTGCCGGTGCTATTTTCGGTGTAACTGGTGGTGTTATGGAAGCTGCTTTACGTACAGTTGTTGAAACATTAACTAAAAAGCCACTTGATAAAATTGATTTTGAATGCGTACGTGGTATGCAAGAAATCAAAGAAGCAACTCTTAATGTTAATGGAATAGATGTAAATGTCGCAGTAGTACACGGTGGTAAGGCTATTAAAGAATTCTTTGAAATCTTAAAGAAGGGCGAAAAACAATATCATTTCGTTGAATTCATGGGCTGTGTTGGTGGCTGTATCAACGGTGGTGGTCAACCTATAATTAACGCAAGAATTCAAGATACAGTTGATTACAAAGCTTTAAGAGCGAGTGTTTTATACAATGAAGATACAAAGGCCAAGATTAGAAAAAGCCATGAAAATGAATCTATTCTAACATGTTATAAAGAATTCTTAGGAAAACCAAATAGTGAAGTATCACATAAATATTTACATACTCATTATTCAAAGAAGACTTTCTATAACGAAGCTTAATAAAAATTATTGGTGTTTATTTTATAAGCACCAATTTTTTTATATTCTAAAATTTACTTATTATCACTTAAGTGATAAAATAAGATTGAAGGGTCGTGTAAAAAATGATATATGAAGATATTCAAAAAGCTAATATAGAAGCTTTAAAAAATCATGATAAGGTTGCTCGTTCAATTTTATCTGTAGTTTATGGTAATTTAAAACTTGAAAGCATCAACAAAGGTCTAAATGCTAAATCACTTGATGATGCAGACGCAATCAAAGTTATTCAAAAGGCTATTAAGCAACTTGACGAAGAAAGAATTGGTTATGTAGAAGCCAAAAGAGATGAAACTGTAAAAGAAATTGATTATCAAAAAGAAATATTAGTTAAATACTTACCTCAAATGATGAGTGAAGATGAAATTAGAAATGAAATCTCTAAATTATCTGACAAATCTGTTCCATCTGTTATGAAGCATTTCAAAGCTAACTTTAATGGAAAGTGTGAAATGGCTTTAGTTTCTAAGGTAGCTAAAGAGTTCAATTAAAATGAAAAAATATTGTGAGGAATGTGGTACTCTTTTAGAAAAGAAATTCCTTGTTAATGAAGGTATGATTCCATATTGTAGTAAATGTATGGAATATAGATTTCCTTATTTTAATACTGCTGTAAGCATGATCATATTAAATCCTGAAAACACCAAAATGTTATATGTTAAACAATATGGTACAGGCAAGAATAGATTAGTTGCTGGATATCTAAATAAAGGGGAAAATTTAGAACATGCAGTATATAGAGAAATGGGAGAAGAAATTGGTAGATTTCCAAAAAGTATTAAATTTAATCACAGCCAATATTTTGCAAAATCTAATTCATTAATAGTGAATTTTATCTGTGAATTAACTACAGAAGAACTAAATTGTAATGAAGAAATAGATGAATATGAATGGGTAACAATAGAGGATTCATTAGAAAAAATAAAAGATGCAAGTCTTGCAAAAATTTTTGTCTTAAAATATTTGAAAGACAATAATAAGCTTTAAAACGAAAGGAGAATGTATTATTATACTTTCGTAATAATACTAGCAGTTTATGATATTACAAAAGGGCTGGGCCGCAGCTAGGCCTTATGAAAAGGTCTATGATGATGAGGAATCAGTAAAGGTTTTACAACAGTATGCGAAAATTGAAAAGGATTATAGATATGCACTTCGTGAAATGTGTGCTAAGCTTGAGAATCTAGATGATTATTGTAGTACTAATTTTTCTCATAATCCAATTCACCATATGGAATCAAGAATTAAATCACCTGAATCTATTATGGAAAAGATGCATAGAAGAGGTTATAAAATTGACCTTAGAACATTAAAAGATTTGGTATATGATATTGCAGGAATAAGAGTTATTTGTAATTATGTTTCTGATATTGAATATATTATTAAGCTTTTGATGCAACAAAGAAATTTAAGAATTAGAATTATTAAAGATTATATTGCAAATCCTAAAAAAAGTGGATATAGAAGTATTCATATCGTATTTGAAAAACAAATGTTTGTAGAAAATGAAGAAGTATGGATTCCAATTGAAATCCAATTTAGGACAATCGCTATGGACATGTGGGCATCTTTAGAACATGAACTTCGTTATAAAGGTGATGGTCATATCTCTAAAGAAGATGAAGACAATCTTAGAAAATATGCTGAACAATTATATGAAATTGATATGAATATGCAAAAGATTTTCGAGAAAAAATAGGAGTAAATTATGTTTAATTATGATGAACAAAGTAAATTATATTTAAAAAGGGGTATTCCAGTTCCAACAAAAGACATGATTAGAACTGAAGAACAAATCAAGGGGATAAAAGAAGCTGGTAGAATTAATTCTTTAATATTAGATGAAGTAGCTAAAAATATTAAAGCTGGAATGACTACGAATGATATTAATGAAATTGTTCATAAAAAGACAATTGAACTTGGTGGTATTCCTGCACCACTTAATTATGAGGGCTTCCCAAAAAGTGTATGTACATCAATTAATGATGCTGTATGTCACGGTATACCTGATGATACAGTACTAAAAGATGGAGATATTATAAATGTCGATTGTACAACTATTTATAATGGTTATTATGGTGACGCTTCTCGTATGTTTTTAATTGGAAATGTATCTAAGAAAGCTAAAAAGCTTGTAGATGTTACAAAAGAAGCACTAGATATGTGTGTAAGAGAAATCAAACCTTATTCAAGACTTAGAGATATAGGTTATATCATTGAAAAATATTGTAACGAAAATGGATTTAGTGTAGTTCATGAAATTTGTGGCCACGGCTGTGGTGTTGGTTTCCATGAAGATCCATATGTATTCCATTTTGGTAAGAAGGGCACTGGTATGGTTTTATTTCCAGGAATGACTTTTACAATTGAACCAATGGTAAATGAAGGTAAAAGACAAGTATTTATTGATGCATCTAATGACTGGACAGTTTATACAGAAGATGGTTCATTAAGTGCACAGTGGGAATATCATTTATTGATGACTGAAGATGGTTTAGAAATATTAAGTAAGTAGGGTGATTCTATATGGAAATTGAATTAAATAAAGGATTAATTAAATCAATTTCTATATTAGAAGAAAATGGTTATAAAGCCTATATTGTAGGTGGCTTTATAAGAAATAAATTATTAAATTTTGATATAGTTGATTATGATATTACTACATCGGCATCAATTGATGAAATCATTAATTTATTTAAAGATTATAATCCTAAACTTTATAGCCACAATCAATGTGTAAATATTTCAAATAGTGGTATTCATATTGAAATATCTACATTTAAAGGAAAGAATATACAAGAAGATTTATCTAAAAGAGATTTTACAATTAATTCAATTGCCTACAGTCCCAAAGAAGGATTTATAGATCCTTATAATGGAATAGAAGACATTAAAAATAAAATCTTAAAATCAAATAAATCTTCATATGAATGCTTTAAGGACAATCCTATAAGATTACTTAGGGCAATGAGATTTGAATGTATTTATAATCTTAATATAGATGAAAATCTATATGATGGAATTATTAAATATTCTAATATGATTAACGATATACATCCAATGAAGATTCAAAAAGAAATTAATCCGATATTAATTTCTAATAAATGTTCATATTTTGTAAATAAATACAAAGAAATATTTTTTGAATTATTTCCTAAATTAAAAGATACATATGGCTTTTTACAACACTCAAAATGGCACAAATATGACGTTTTTACCCATACACTAAAAGTGATTGAGGCAACTAAAGAAAACCTTGAAATTAGGCTAGTTGCGCTTTTACATGACGTCTGTAAGCCTGAATGTTTTTATTTAGGTAAAGATGGTAAAGGTCATTTTCCAAAACACCCCGTTTTTGGCTCTAAATACGCCAAAGAGATGTTATTAAAATATTCCTATAATAAAATAATGGTGGATAGAATATCAAAATTAATATTGTTTCATGATGAAAGATTAGAATGTGAAAAAGATATTATAAAATTCATATTCAAATTTGGATATGAAGATTTAGATTTATATTTTGATATTCAAAGAGCGGATATTTTAGGACAAAATCCAGATTTAGTTGATAGAGTAAAAGAAATAGATGAAATGGAAAAATTAACATATCAACTAATAAAAGAAAAGAAGGTATTATATCATAAAGAATTACAAATAAGTCTTGCCGATATAAAAGCCTTAGGATTAATTAATTCTGAAAAAATATTTGTTAATATATTATTTTTAATTTTAGATAATAAAATTGCAAACGAAAGAGATGTTTTATTGAATTTTATTGCAAAATTAAAAAATTAGTGAAATCGTTTAAATTTAATAAAATTATTAAATAACTGTTGACAATAAAAATTTAAAGTGTATAATTTGAAGTGCAGTCGCTAATTTAGTGACTTTTACATACAGTGGGCCCTTAGCTCAGTTGGTAGAGCAAATGACTCTTAATCATTGGGTCTAGGGTTCGAGTCCCTAAGGGCCCACCACTTTAAAAATCAAAAGGTAGAAATACCTTTTTTATTTTTTATATAAAATACATAAGAATGTGATATTTTTTTTATAGTATATTAGTTAAATTCTTGATATAATATTTTTAGAAATATAAATTATAGGGAGAGTTTAAAATGAAAAGAAAATATTTTGTAATATTATCATTTTTAATGGTAATAGTTTTATTTGTATTGTCTGGTACAAATAAGAATAACGTATCTGAAAGTAAAACAATACTTATTCGTGATATTGAAACAGATGTTTATAATAAGTTGTACTTTGATGAATTTGATAATTATGACATAAAAGAAAATGATAAT
>JAILIY010000112.1 GCA_024695025.1 Acholeplasmatales bacterium | reverse complement strand
TGTATTATTTAATACGACATAACATTCATTTTCTTTTGTTTGTGGGACAAATAAATAGCCTTTTTCATTATTGTCTCTATATTCATCAATCATATCTTTTGAGACAATAAATCTAACTTTAGATTCATAAGATGCATCATCTAAATCTAATATTTTTGTATTATTATTTTCAATATATACATTTTCTACATCAGAATTCATTAATGCATTATAAATACTAATTTCACTAGATTTTATATAAACATCTTTAATTTTACTACCCTTAAATGCATCTTTAGATACTTCTTTAACACTACTTGGTAATTCTAAAGTCTTACTATCATAATTTTTTAATGAATTATCATCAAATTTGACAACGTTGTTTTTAAATTTAACATCGGCAGAGCCTTCATAAATAGTTTCTACAACATATCCATCTAGTTCATCATCATAAGAATAATTTATTCTTCTGTTTTGCTTATTAGCAACAAATGCGATAGTAATTATAAAAATTAAAAATGTAACACCTAATATAGTAGCATATTTAATAAGATATGCTTTTTTATCTATAAATCGCCTACTATATACCAATTCTACAATCAGTAAGCCGATAAATAACAATCTTAATATAAATGACACAATGCCAAATGCGGATATTGCAAGCATTGGTAAATATGCAATTATAGGTAGTGAAAACACAGAAATAGTTGCTATCTTAAACAACAAAGTCTCATTGTTAAATTTAGTTATTACCAATAATGCAAAAAATATTATTTCTAAGATTATTGATAATATCATAAATCCTCTAGTAAATCCTAAAACACCAACTATATTTTCTTTAGATACATATAATATATCTACTAAAATAACAACTGCAAACGTGATTAGAAATGCTAAATTTAATAGTTTTTGGTTTCTAATTAACGATTTAGTGGCTGAAGCATTCTTCTTTTTATTACTTGATCTTATATCATCGTACAAAGACATTACTTTTCACCTCTTTTCGTATATTTACCGAATAGATGAACAAATTTTTCGTTTTCATCTGTAATAAAATAGTATGTAACTTTTTTATTTTTTCTCTTCGAATATACCCAAAGTGATAAATCATCCTTATCGTAATTAAATTCTAAATCCTTAGATAATATATCTTTTGGTTCTAAATTAGATTTAATTAATTTAATGAATTTATCATTTGAAATTGAACTTCTCTTTGAAGTCTTTTGGCTACAATTAATACAAACATGTGTCTTTATATCAAGATGTTCTTGACAATAATGCTTATGGCATATCTTACACATCTTTGTTAAATTATTAGAATTGTTAATATGAATAAAGGCATCCATAGGATTTTCACACGCCAAACAGATATCTGTATATTTTAAATCCTTAGGATTATCTAAATAATATTCATTATAACCCTTTGAATAAATAACTGCATTGCCAGTATCTAAAATAGTACCAACACAGTTGTCACAACATGATCTAGTATTTATGTCGTTGACTAAGACATGAGCCTTTTTATATTCTTCCCATACTTCAGAAGTGGCACCAAAAACATGACCACAAATGTCACATTTACGAACATATTCATTTGCTACATATCTATCTGTATCTATATCTAATAAATCAACACCTAAAATATCTTTATCATCGACTTTAGTGGCATCCTTTATATAAATATAATTACCAGATATTTCACCCATTACTATTTGACTTCTTAAATAAGTAAATTCATCAGGATTACCATCATAAGGTAAAATACTATTATCTTTTAATTTAACTAAATTATCATTCAAAAAATATACATCTTTATATTTATCAGAATGATAATGATTATTTAAATCATATAAACATGTGGCAAATCTTTTAGATGTGACTTTCATATGAAGGTCTTTATTATCGTATAAATCTGAAAATGCTAATATTAATTCTTCATCATCTCTTAGTCTATCGATATCACCATCGCCATAAATATTATATTCACATTCATCTATATTAGCTGGGTTATATTCAACGCTATAATCATATTCAAAATCCTTAAAAAATCTATTGTTACTTTTAAGTGTAAATGTCGCAGTCTTCTTTACTATGTGGTTACAATAAATAGAAAGTGGTGTGATTGTAAATTCTATTTTTGGATCTGTATTTAATCTTTGTTCATATTCTTTAATTCTCAAATCAATTAAATTAGATAGATTTGTCTCATTATTATTTCTTAATGTTTCAAATATATTAAATTTAACTTCTGGTTCATTAATTAGATTTCTAATTTTTAGTAATGAATCTATATCATCAGCACTTACATCTTCATTGATTACTTCATATATAGGATCATTATCATTTGATTTACCAATCTTAAAGAAACCATAATTAATATTGTTTCCATCGACATTTAAGAAAATATCATCAATGACATTTTCTGTACATGTCGTGTTGTTAAAATTATCACGATAATTGATTAAAACCTTCAATTGGTTTTCAATCATATCTGTTTCAAGAGTCGAATCACTTATTTCATAGGAATCACAGATAGTATTCTTATCAAGTCTTAGTTTAGGGGCATCAAGCTCATTCCAAGATGCTTTTCTAACTAATAAAATATTGTATTTTGTCATTATTCTTTTCATCAATGTATCGATGAATAAAGATGTACGACTTGCGTATTCAATTTTCTTTTTGATATCATGATTCTTCTTATCAAATGTTATTTTATAAACAGTATCATCAAATAATTCACTGTTGATTTTATAATAAAACGCAAAGGCCTTAGTTATCTTAGAATAATCATTTTCATATTCTGTCAAAGGCATTGCCTTAAAGTCTTGTGATATATCTGTAATAACACCTAATTTAATAGCTTCATTAACTAAATCAATAATTCCACATATAGGCATTAATTTTCTTAATTTTTTAATAATAATTTCATTGTTCTTTGATTCTTTATCACTAAAATCGTAGAATAGAGAATCTTCGTTTAATTTAAATGAAATCTTTTCGCCGTTTTCTATTAAATTATCATAATTATCTAAGTCTATATCGCTTATGATATTTAATTCATTAG
>JAILIY010000104.1 GCA_024695025.1 Acholeplasmatales bacterium | reverse complement strand
CTATAAGGTGATTCATTTGAATTAATTATTACGCCTTCTGTTAACATTTCAGAATGATATGGCATCATACCTGAAAATGATTTTTTCATGTATTTCATATGCTTAATCATCCTTTCTTACAGATGCTGATAAGGCATGCATTGTTAAATTTTCACATTTGGCAAACACATCAACATCATCAAGTAATTTTAAGGCGCTATCTTTACTAAATTCAATTAAAGATGTCTTCTTTATAAAATCATCTACACCAAGTGGTGAGAAAAATCTTGCAGTACCACAAGTAGGTAGTACGTGGTTAGGTCCAGCCATATAATCACCATACACTTCAGCACTGTAGTGACCGATGAATATAGCACCAGCATTATCAATTTTATCGATAATACTTCTTGCATTATCAAGTGCTAATTCTAAATGTTCTGGAGCTATTTTATTAGAATATTCGATTGCTTCATCTAAATCTTTACAAATAATTATTCTAGATGTATTTGTTAAACTTGAATCTAAAATATTTTGTCTTGGTGAAGTCTTATAAAATTCTTTTACATATTCTAATGTCTTTTTTGCAACATTTTCATCTGTAATTAATAATGTAGATGATGCCATTGGGTCATGTTCTGCTTGGGCAAGTAAGTCAGCTGCCAAAAATTTTGGGTGAGCTGTACTGTCTGCGATAATTGCAATTTCACTTGGTCCTGCAATTGAATCAATTCCAACAAGGCCATAAACTTCTCTTTTTGCAAGTGCGACAAATATATTTCCAGGTCCAACTATCTTATCAACTTGTGGTATTGTTTTTGTACCATAAGCTAAAGCTGCGATAGCTTGTGCACCACCAATTTTAAATACGTGATCAACTTCACATACATATGCTGCGGCAAGCACAAGTGGTTCTAAGTGACCTTTTACTGCTGGTGTTACCATTATTACTTCTTTTACTCCAGCTACTTTTGCAGGAAGTATATTCATTAAAGCACTAGATGGATAAAATGCTTTTCCACCAGGTACATATACACCAACCTTTTTAAGTGGTGTAATTTTTTGACCAAGTGATGCACCTATTTCATCCTTATATTCCCAAGTAGTTCTCTTTTGATGTTCGTGATATGATAAGATTCTTTCTTTTGAGCGTAATAATACTCTTTTGATGTTTTCATCAAGTGAATTAAATGCCTTTTGTTGTTCTTCTTTAGACACTTCAGCATTTTTAATGTCGAAATTAGAATCATCAAATTTCTTTGTGTAAAATTCGACACCCTCATCTCCTAAATCTCTTACTTTATTTACAATTTCTTGAACTGTATTAAAATAATCACCTGAATTAACGGCGCTTCTTTTTTTTAATATTTCAAAATATTCTTTAATCTTATTCTTATCACTAATAATCTCTATCATAATACTACTCCTTTACAAGCTTTTTAAAGCCCTCTACTACATTTGAAATTTCATTATATTTTGTCTTAAGGCTCGCGTTGTTACAAACAAGTCTTGCAGAAAGTTCACAAATAACTTCTTTTACCTCAAGACCATTTTCTTTTAAAGTTCTTCCTGATTCAACTATATCAACTATACAATCAGACAAACCAACAATTGGTCCAAGTTCCACTGAACCATTTAATTTTATGATTGTTGTGTTTTGATTGATTGAATCAAAATATTCTTTTGCGATATGTGGATATTTAGTTGCGACACGTAAATTAGTTTTATATTTATATTTATCTTTGTCACTTACAAGACCACAAACACACATTTTACATTTACCAAAGCCTAAATCTAAAAGCTTTGTTAAATCTCTCATTTCTTCAAGTAAGGTATCACGGCCAACAACACCTAAATCGGCAACACCACTTTCAACAAATGTTGGTACGTCACTAGGCTTAGCTAAGAAAAATCTATAATCACCTGATTCGATAACTAATCGTCTGTCATCATCATCTACTTTGATATCACATAATTTTAGTTTTCTTAACATATCAAATATCTTATCGGCAAGTCTACCTTTTGATAAAGCGAAGGTTAACATTATTTTACCTCCTTAAGTTCATAACCATTTTCATTATATAAAACTATATAATCAAATTTATGATCTTTTGCATAATTTAGTGCCATATCAAAATTATCTAAATTGTTGACATGACTTACAATGATATTATCTTTCCTTAATTCTTCATTATTTAAAAGTGCTTTAGTGAAGAACTCTTTTTGGTAAGATAAATATTTTTTAGTCTTAACATCAATCAAATCATTTTTATAAACATAATCTGTTATTAAATCTAAATCCATACCAAAGCCAACATTAGGTGTATCTTCACCATATTCTTTAAATAATTTATCACATCTACCACCGTATACTACTTCTTTAGTTACGCTATCGATATAAATCTTAAAGATTATACCTGTGTAATATTCTTGGTATGAGAATATAGAAAAGTCAAATATGATATTATCAACACCTAATTCATTAAGTGTTAAATAAATATTTTTTAAATATTTTAAAACATCATATGCTTTAGTATCTTTAAGTACATTCATTTGTTTGTCAATATATTTAAGCTTTCCACCTCTCATCATAAGTTCTGTGATGAATTCTGCTTTTTCTCTATCGACATTTGAATTTAAATATTGACTTAAAAGTACATAATCTTTATGTTCGATTGCCTCAATAATATTTTTTTGGATTTCATCACTAAATTTAAAATCATCAAATAATGTTTTTAAAAATAATGATGAACCTAAATTAATTGTGAAATTATTGATATTACATTTTTTAAGTACTGTACTTGCAAGATAAATAGTTGTAATATCTGCCTCAATTGAGTCATCTCCAATTAATTCAACACCAGCTTGTAAAAATTGGTGGTTCTTACCTTGATATAATCTTGGGTAACGATATGTATCAGCGCTGTAACAATATTTTTTTACACCAGCTTTTAATTTTTTATTTGTTGATACAAATCTTGCAACACTTGATGTCATATCACTTCTTAAAGACAATACTTCACCTTGTCTATTGATTAGTGTATAAAGTTCAGGCTTTTGTCCTTTTCCTAGTGTGTATACATCCATATATTCTAAACCAGGTGTTTTAATTAATTCATAGCCATAAGAATTAAAAACATTTAATACTCTGTTTTCTAATTCTTTTTTAATTAACATTTCTGTTCCATAAATATCTTTAAAGCCATCTGATATATGTAGTTTATAATTTTTCATTATTTCCACCACCCTATTTGATTTATATATAAAATATATAAAACAATATTTCAAACTATTTTATCACATTTATAATTATAATTCCATAAATTTAGCGATTAATGTTGTAAAATGTCTCATTTTTTGTTAATATTTTTATATAAAATATAAAATTTTATATTTTAGAAAGGATTTAATCAATAAAATTG
>JAILIY010000082.1 GCA_024695025.1 Acholeplasmatales bacterium | reverse complement strand
TGTATTTATTGAAGAAGAAAAAACATATACTGTTAAGCACGAACTTGAAAATAATGATGGAACTTATACTACATATGAAATTGAAACATTAACAGATGTTTTAGATGGTAAAACAAATGCTAAAGCTAAAGAATATGATGGTTTTACTGCACAAAATTTCGAACAAAAAGATGTAAGTGATGATGGTACAACAGAAATTGTTATTAAATATAAATTAAATGTTTATAAAGTAACAGTAAATGGAAATGAAGCTTATGGTAGTGTTGCTGGTAGTGGAGAATATTCGATTTATAACGATACTGCAATATTAGTTGCCAAACCAAAAATAGGTTATGATTTTATAGGTTGGTTTGATGGTGATAACATTTTATCAGATGAAAAAATATATGAGTTTGAACCTGATAATAGTTTAAATATTGAAGGTAGATTTGAAATGAATGAAAAATTTAAATGTTTTGAATTTGAATCTACAGAATCATATTGTATAATTACCAAGTTTGATAATTCTTTAAAAAATGTAGAAGTACCTGAAGGTGTTACTGAATTAGCTACAGGTGCATTTGAAGAATCTGATATTAATTATTTAACATTACCTTCTACACTAAAAAAAGTTAATAAACATGCATGCTATAATAATTTAGGGCTTGTTTCTGTTAAATTTAAATCTATCCCTGAAATTGAGTATGATGCATTTTTAAGTAATAATAATCTTGTTGAATTATTTGACATGGGTTCAGAATATATCTACGACAGTATATATTCATATATGTGCAAGATTTTTTATAGACACGAAAAGGATGAAGCCTCATCTATAACAATCGTAGATGATGAATTCGTATTTGGAATACTTGAGGATGAATTATATTTATTAAAGCATATAGAAAATGATGGATTTGTTTCACTTCCTGAAAAAGTAGTACTAAATAATGTTGAATATAATTCTTATAAAATTGGTGTACAATCATTTTTCTTTGATAATGTTTCAAGTATAAAAATTCCTAGTTCTGTTAAAGCAATAGAAAATAGCGCTTTTATTATGTGTGATAGTTTAATTTTTATTCAAAACTTATCAGATTTAGATATAGCTGTTGGTGATAATCAAGAGTCTGGATTGACACTTTTTGCATCTATTGTCACTAAAAACCAAACACTATCAAATGAAAATTTTGATTATGTATTAATAGAAAAAGATGGAAAAACATGTGCTTATTTATTATCATATAAAGGTGATGCTAAAAATGTTTCAGTAGATAAAATAGGTGATTATGACACAATAATTTCTAAAACTGCATTTAAAGACTATAAAGAAATTCAAAAATTAGTTATTAATGAGGGTGTAATTTCTATAGAACCAAATGCATTTTGTAATAATATGAATTTATATCAAGTTATTTTACCTTCTACAATGGAAGCAATTGGAGATGATGCCTTTGCCAATTGTAAAAAATTAAGAGAAGTAATAAATCTATCTAGCTTAGGTATATCTATGAATTATGATAGTTTTGGTAAAGTAGCTTTATATGCCTTAAGTTTACAAAATGACATAAATGATTCTATGTTATCTATCGAAGGTGATTATGTTATTTTAAATGATGGTATAAATAAAAACATTGTCTCATATTTAGGTGATAGTGATGAAGTAACTATCAGTAATGATTATTGCAGGATTTACGGATATGCATTTTATGGCAATGATTTAAAGAGTATAAGTATTAAATCAAGCATATCATCAATAGATAATTTGGCTTTTTATGGTCAAAACAATGTCAAATATTTAGAAATAAATGCAAGTAATCTTAGTGATGATTTAATAATTTGTGACTTATTTTATGATAGAGAATCTGAAACTATAGTTAATTGCCCAGAACAAATTGATATAGTATTAACTAATTTAAGTTCTATAACTGAAAATATGTTTTTAAATTTAGATATAAATTCATTATGTTTACCAATAAGTCTAAAAAATATTCCTGATAATATATTATATGGATTGACAATAAATAATTTGTATTATAATGGAGATTTATCTGATTGGGGACAAATCACAAAAGGATTAAATTTAGTACAAATAAGTAATACTTATTTATTAGATGAAGATGGAAAAGAAACATTTGCGGGTAATAATTATACATTATTAGATACAATTACAGTATCCACTGACAACATAAATGATTATCAATACGCATATTTAGGCGTAAAGAAAATAATTGTTTCAAAAGAAGTAACAAAAATACCTAATTACGCATTCTTCTCATGTACAAATTTAGAAGAAGTTGTATTTGAAGAAGAATCAAAACTTTCAACAATAGGCGAATATGCATTTTCTTATTGTATTTCTTTAAAATCAATTAGTTTACCTAGTTCTTTACAAACAAT
>JAILIY010000038.1 GCA_024695025.1 Acholeplasmatales bacterium | reverse complement strand
TGATCCTATCAATACTGCTATTGCTTCATCTTTAGCCATCTTAAGATGCCTAGAAAACGAAATTAAACATATTGATAAGGAAATTGCGAACCTAACTAAAGGTTACAATTCGGATGAATATACTTGTTTAATTTCTATTCCCGGAATTGGTCCAGTTTTTGCTGCTGGCATCCTATCAGAGATAGGTTCAATTAAACAATTTGATAATGAAGAAGCTCTTGCCAAATATGCAGGTCTAACATGGAGACGTCATCAATCAGCTGATGTTGAACATGAAGATACTCCAATGACTAAAACCGGAAATTCTTATTTAAGATATTATCTTTGTGAAGCTGCCTCTATGGCTGTTCTTCATAATCCAGTTTATAAAGAATATTATCAAAAGAAATTTGCAGAAGTTAAAACTCATCAACATACTCGCGCTATTGCTTTAACTGCTAGAAAACTTGTTAGATTGATTTATGGATTATTGAGTAAAAATCAATTGTACAAGAAATAATAAATTCGCTTTTGATTTGTATACCTCGTTTTATAAACCTATCTAGCATAGGTTCTTTTGTGTTGCTCCTTATATGTCTTAATATCTCAAAATTTATTTATTTTCATCTATTGACATATTACCGGTATGCTTTTATACTTTTAATAGCCCAAATTTATTAATAAAAATAAAACAATTTATTATAGTATATATATTCATATATATCAAGTTTAAATATGAAGTCCATTTTAAAAAAAAGCCATCTCGCGATGGCCTTTTTTATTAGCTATTTTGATCGTCAGCATCCTTTGATAATTCTTTTTGTTCTTGAACAAATTGTTCAGCATGCTCTTTATCTTTCTTAGTTGTTTTATAATCTGTTGGTTTATATTGAGATACAACAACTTGATTGAATGATAAGTCGATACCAGCTTGTGTGAATACCATACGATATTCTCTTAATAAATCTCTTTGAACTTGATATCTATCTTCTTCTTTACATCTTGCAACAATTTTTACTGCAACGTTAGAATCACCATATCCTGATACACCCTTGTAGAAAGGTCCATCAATGATTGCTGGAATCTTATTCTTGAAGTTTTCAAAATTCTCTTTTAATAAATTTTCAATTACTTCAACTGGAACATCATATGGGAATTCACAATCAACAACTGCAAGTGATAATTCACGAGACATATTGATTACATCAGAAATGCTTGAATTCTTGATAATTTTAATATTACCAGCTAAATCTAATAACTTAGTTGAACGAATACCAATTTCAGTAACTGTTCCTCTAAAATCACCAATTGTGATAATTTCACCAACGTTATATTCATTTTCAAATATAATGAACATACCTGCAACAACGTCGGCAATTAAGCTTTGACAGCCTAAACCTATAACCAATGTTAAGATACCAACTGATGCGAAGATTGCTGTTGAGTTAACACCAAATGCTTGTAATGTGAAAATTAAAATTGCGATTGCACATGCATATTTTACTAAACCATCAATAAGAATTAAAACTGTTTTAGTTCTATTTGATTTTTGCATTTTCTTTTTGAAAATCATTCTAAGTAAAATACAAATTGCTAAAATAACTGCTACATAAATAATACTTTGAATTAATGTTGATAAGTGAGCGTTCCATGATTTAACAAAATCATCAATGTCCCAAATATTTTTTGCAATCCACTTGCCAGCCTCACTATTTTTAGCTGCTGCTTCTATGATAATTAATGCAATGAATGCTAAAATTATCAAACTTAAACAAATTATTAAAATTAATTTACCTGTACTTCTTTTCTTTTCCATAATTTTTTATTTCCTCCCTAAATTACTCAGTTAATTTTTTAATTTCAATCTTGTCGTATGCGTTATATTCATACCAACCTTTTTGCTTTAATTCAACTGCATATAACATAATATTTTCATCACCCATTGCTACTGAAGATATAGAAATAGTTGCATTTCCATCGCTACGTAAGACTCCTGTCTTACCTACTACATGTGAATAGTATGTCTTATCAGATTCGAATGGTTCATATTTCTTAACTTCTATTGCTTCATAATAATCTAATACGCTATCTTGATCTTCTGGTGCTACATATGCCACATAATGATCTACAACATAATGATAATATGTTCTACCTGCTACAAAGCTTGTTACAGGTGATAGAGTATAATATGTTGTTTCTGCCGCAAATGAAGAAATACCTGTTTCTTCAACTAAATCATTCCATTCTGCGATAATGATATAATAATCTCTATTATCTTCAAAATTGAATGATAATCCATCAATTAAATATGATGTTGAATCTTCATATGTTACTGTTATATGTTCAGTTTCAATTGTTGCGCCATATGTTGCAATATCTAATGTCTTTTCTTCTTCTAAGCTTGAAGCATCTACACCAGTCATATTTTCTAAGATATATGTTGGTGAATAAATATATGATAATTGAGCTTCTTTAGCCTCGATACCATCTATTTGAACTGAGAACGTAAATGTTCTATAGCCATTATAATCATTTTCAACATTCACCTGAACACTATAACCTGTGTTATTTATATTATATGCATAAGTATTTTCATCTGTCATATCGACAACTCTAGGATCTTGATAATCTCTAATTAATTCAATTGGATATGAATTACCATTAACAATTAATGTTACCTCATCACCCTTAAACATATCTTGTGTCTTGAAATCGACAGTTGTTTGTGGTCCTGCATTAACTGTTACTGAATCAGAATCAGCCTCTAATATATTATCAGCGCTTGCTTCTTTTAAATCAAACATATCTCTAGGGAACCATCTAGTTCCTTTAGAATCTTTAAATCCTACATTAAAGAAGAATGAACAATCTTCGTAATTTAAGTTTCTTAAAACGATTGTATCTGTTTTATATTCTTCTGATACTATTGTATTTATGCCACCTGCATTTTCAGTTATTATAAATATTTGACTAAACATATCAAATGAAGAATCTGTAAATTCTACACCAGTAGATACATATAGGTCATATGTTCCATCAGAATTATATAATTTAAAATAGTTAGGAGTAAATGATGATGTTGTTCCAATAATGTTTCCATTCATAGTATATTTCAATAATGTACCATCTGCAAATTTTTCACCAGTTAATTCTAATGGATCATATTCCATCGTACCTGTTACTATATTTGTTTCACTTACCTTTATACTATATTCAATTGTTCCTTTATTTGGATCACTTTCATCAAATGTAGCTCCATAATAATTACCAATCTGAGGAGCTGATGATGATACAATATCTGATTCTTGATAAGTATCATTATAAGAATTCCATTCTTTAACTGTTACTTCAAATTGGTTATTAACTGCTTTACCATCAATTGTTGAATTTACTCTTTGGACTCCATGAAGACCAGAATCTGCATATAGACCAAACCAATCAAGGTCAATATCTACATCAAATGCTTTTGTTAATTTTCTACATGCTGTATATTGAACACCATTAATTTCATATGTTACAAATATATTAAGCATCAAATCTGATGAATAAAGGTTAAGAACATTAATTGTACCTTCTTGACCAAGATCATAAGCTGATTCTGCAACCTGACAATTTAAAGGCTGTACAAATGCTGATTTAAATGTTGCATTTTCAGGCAATGCTATTTCATATGATAAATTAATAGATCCATCATCTAAAATATCATATTGCTCTGAAGCAACATCAAATTCACATGTTTCAAAATAGCCATAACCAACTCCGTTATTTTCAATTGTAACAGAGACATATTTAATTTGATCAAGCTCAACATCAAATTCATATAATGGTATAGAATTTTCAAATGCATTATCATCTACCATTGATAAACCAACTTCTTGTGATAATTCTTCACCATCATTTGTATAAACCTTAACACTAGCTACTGCATCTACAATATCAAGTGATCTTGAGCCTCTAAATGAAATACCATCCTCGTTATAACTTAAATCGAAATCAGTTACAAAAGGATTTGGCAATTGATATTTGATTTCTTCTGAATCAAATTCAACATATGGAGCTTGTGGCTCTACTTCTTTTAATAAAGTCATCCTTACTGTAATATCATCATACATTGGTGCCAATGTGTATTGAATACTTTCGTCTGTAGATGTGAAATCAATTATTTCTTTACCATTTAAATTATTAATTAATGTAATACGATATAAATCTCTTGGATCGATAGAATTATCAAATCCTGTATAGATATTTAATAAATTACCTTCATCTTCAACATATTCATATGAGAAATTAGCTGCATCAAATTCATATGTTGCAAAGATTCTATTATCATTAGATATAAAATCCTTAGGATATGAAATCTTATAATCATATGAACCTATAATATCTGGATCATCTGCATCTTCAAAATATCCATATGCAACACTTGAAATAACTGCTTCATCTCTTAAATTTGGTAAAACTGCTCTATAATAATTATCTTCATAAACAAATTCTGGATTAATATATTGTTCATTAACATACATTTCAATATAAGATTCAACAAGCATACTCTTATAATCTGAAATATATATTTCACAATTCAAATTATATGAACCCGATTCATAATCTACCTTTGGTAAAAAATTAAATATGGCTTTAGGACTCGTATCAAAGCTTGTTGTACATCTACTTGTATAATAGATGATATCAGTAAGCGTAGAATCCTTAGTTAAAAATTTAACATCATATGGCGTATTTGGATTTAAGCCTGATGCAATATGTCTTACGTGACCACCTGAAGTTACAGGATATGAATCTATTGTTTTACCTGTGATATCATATACATCAATGTAATAAGTAACACCTGAAGTTAATCCTTTAATATCAAAGTCATAAACTAAATAATCAATTCCTGTCTCAATTTTGGCAGTTTTCTTATCAATAATAGGATCTGCTAAAGCAATTGAAGGTTGTACACCGACTGCGGCTACTGCTGCTGCAGCTAGGATTGTTACACCTGCTAATGATGCAGATGATGCTACTACTGCACTACCTGTTGTTGTTGCAGCTGCAGTTGTAGTTGTTGCTGCAGTTGTTGTTGATGCACTAGATTCTGCACCAGTTGCTTGAACATTTTCAGATCCACCTTGGTTAATTTGATATTTATCTTGAGCTTGATTTTGAGCTCTAACATCTTGATTATTAGTATTATTTTGATTTAATCTATCATAAGAACTATTATCTTCATATTGATTAATTCTATTATTACCATTTGTCGAATCTAATTGTTCTTCAACAGATATATTTTCTTTTACTTTATTTGAAACCTCTGGAACCTTGAAATATTCAACCGCATCAAAATGCTGATTTTCAGAAACATCAAAAATCTCTTTTACCTTGTTAGCATTATATTCACTATCCATTAACTATCCTCCTCCCTTTTTATATATTCATATCAACAATAAAACCATTTATATCTTTATAAATTTTTGATAAATTATATTTTTTTATACAAAAAATTTTTTCATTTTCATAAATGATTTTAAGATTTTCCATTTTAACTAATTTAAATATATTAATCATTAATTCATTTTTTAATTTATTTAAATAATATTCTTTTTTATCAATAAAATTATCAAATAAATTAGAATTTAATAATATGTA
>JAILIY010000028.1 GCA_024695025.1 Acholeplasmatales bacterium | reverse complement strand
ACATTTTTAACATCTATACCATTTATTACATCTGTACCATAAATTGTATAATCTTTTAGGGTTGGAATGAATTCATTTAAATCTTTAAACATAAAATTTAATTTAAAAATAGCACCTTGACTCGCTCTTATAACTTTGTCATTATATATATCACAAGACCCATTTCCTATAATCATAGTATTAAAGCCAAAGGCTTTAGCACTTCTCATTAAGGCTCCCATATTACCTGGGTCTTGTACCTTATCTAAAATCAATAATTTATCAGTTAATGTATTAGCTTCTTTAATTTTACATAGGCCTATTTCACTTACTACTGTATCTGTGTTACATATCTTTTTCATAATGTCTTTAGATATAGTTATATAAGAATCTAATTTTTCTATTGAATAAGCTTCAATTAAAAGACCTAATTGTCTTGCCTCACTAACTAAATGTTTACCTTCTACGATAAATTTTTGTTCCTTCTTGCGATACTTATGTTCTTTTAATTTTATTAATAATTTAATTTTAGGATTATCTATTGATGTTATTACCATAAAATTCTCCTTTATTCATACAAAAATAGTTTATCATTAAGAAATGAAAAATTCTACTATTTAAAGATATTATTAATTAAAATAAATGTTATAATAAATATAAGAGGTGTTTTACAATGGACTATGAATATTTTAAAAACATAAGGGATATAGATAATTTGACGGATATCTTTAGAAGAGATGTCGTATTATCATATATGGACAATTTATTAACTAATAATGAACCTTTTTCATTTCTTATATTAGATATCGATAATTTTAAAACTATAAATGATAATTATGGCCATCATGTTGGTGATATTGTGCTACATACAGTTGCCAAATCATTAAAAGAATTGACAATGGGAAAAGGTGTTGTTGGCCGTTATGGTGGAGATGAATTTATTTTTGTATTTCCAAATATAACTGAATATCAAGATATATGGCAAATATGTTTTGACATATTAAAATCAACTAAAACATTAAAAATACCAGAATATGACGATATGCAAATAACTTATACTATTGGTGTATCAAGATTTCCACTTAATTCAAATAATATCGATGAATTATTGATACTTGCAGATAAAGCCTTATACAGAGGCAAAATTAAGGGCAGAAACTGCTTTATTATATATTTGCCTGAAAAGCATGCGGACATTAAACTTGAGGCCACTAGAGACAAAGTTTACACTCCTATGTTTTTACATGCTAAACTTTATAATTTATTGACAAGAAATGATAATTATCAAAAAAATATACAGGATGTAATTAATTTTTTAGGTTCTTATTTATTAATTGATAATGTATGTATTGAAACAGATAAAAATTTATTGTTTCAATATACACATCCATTAATTAAGAAGAAAAAATTATTAAGATATGGATTTGAAACAATAGATCAGTGTACATCAAGTAATGGAATATTCATTGAAAATACTACTTTTTCTAGTAAAATAAAAGATTCTAATCCATTACTTAAAAAGATGGTTGAACAAGAAATATATTCTTCTGTCATCTGTGTTATCAGTGCCTTTGGCTACACATACGGCTATTTGAGAGCTGAAGTTATATCACTTGACACCGGAAGAATCTGGCAAAATGATGATTTAGTTACTTTAATTTGTGTATGTAACTATATCGCTTTAATGTTGTACTCATTAAATGTAAAAGAACTAAATTAATACAATACGCGAGAAATCGCGTGTTTTTTTCGGCATAAATTATAAATTTATAAAAATAAAATCTCAAACGGCTGTATTAAATATAAAAATATGGTAAAATTAAAACAAATAGATCGATTAAAGCATACCGGTAATATGTCAATAGATGAAAATAAATTAATTTTCAGATATTAAGACATATAAGGACAAGCACAAAAGAACCTATGCTAGATAGGTTTATAAAACGAGGTATGCAAATCAAAAGCGAATTTATTGATTCTTGTATAATTGATTTTTACTCAATAATCCATAAATCAATCTAACAAGTTTTCTAGCAGTTAAAGCAATAGCGCGAGTATGTTGATGAGTTTTAACTTCTATGAATTTCTTTTGATAATAATCTTTATAAGCAGGATTATGAAGAACAGCCATAGAGGCAGCTTCACAAAGATAATATCTTAGATATGAATTGCCGGTTTTAGTCATTGGGGTATCTTCGTATTCAGCATCGGCTGATTGATGACGCCTCCATGTTAGACCTGCATATTTGGCAAGAGCTTCTTCATTATCAAATTGTTTAATTGAACCTATTTCTGATAAGATACTCCGATGACCAAAACCGGCAATTCATATCTAAGATATTATCTTTGCGAAGCTGCCTCTATGACTGTTCTTCATAATCCTGTTTATAAAACGAGGTATACAAATCAAAAGCGAATTTATTATTTCTTGTACAATTGATTTTTACTCA
>JAILIY010000160.1 GCA_024695025.1 Acholeplasmatales bacterium | reverse complement strand
TATTATGCAAGCTTCAATGAAATAATTAGACAATATACATATTCATTCTATCAAGAGGATGGTTTATCATCATATAAGACTATTACCGCAGATTATGGTACACAAATTGTTGCCCCAAATAATCCAACTAAATCTGGTGATTTAAGAAATAGTTATGAATTTATAGGTTGGTTTACAAGCGTTGAAGGTGGCCAATTAGTTACATCATTTGATGGTTTAACATATAATGTATCTTATTATGCAAGATTTAATAGAGTTGAAAAGAAATATACAATTAATTGGATGAATGGAGAAGCATTATTATTAGAACAAACAAATGCTTCATATGATTCAGAATATCCAAATGAAAACCCAACAAAAGAAGGATATACATTCATTGGTTGGGATGAATCAATTGTAGATAATGTAATTACAAGAACTGCTAAATATTCTGAAAATAAAGTAGAATATACAGTAACTTGGTTAAATGATGATGGCTCATTATTAAGAGAAGATACAGTTAATAAAAATGATAAAGCAGCATATGGTACTAAACCAGTTAAAGCAGGATATAAATTCTTATATTGGGCTTTAAATGGAGAAGAATTTGATATTGAAAATGAATCAATCATTTCAGATATCACATTAAAAGCTGTTTATGCAGAAATTTATTCAGTAGGCTTTGGTAGCACATATACACCTTGGTCAGAAGTTGTAACTGCGGCAGGATCAAATGTAACAACTGATTCTAAAGGAAGACAAGTATTAAACACTGATGTTGAATTAAATGGTTATACATTTGTTAATAATAATAAGAATTTAGTTGCAAAAGACAATTCTTCATATAATAACCAAGCATCAAATATTATTGTTAATCTTCCTAAGGAAGGAACAATTGTAGTTGTATGCTCATGGGCATCTACATCAAGTACAGGCTATATTACAGTAACTGATTCAAATAATAATGAAGTATATAAATCTTCATCAATTAGTGGCTCAGGAACAGCTTGTTCATTTACAGTAGAAGATTTAGCAAAAGGAACATATACAATTCATTCAGATTATTCAATTAATATTACAAGCATGCATTATGAAGTATTAAAAGAATATGCAACTATTAATTTTGTTACAAATGTTACAGGACAAAATATTGATCCTTTAAGAATCGTTCAAGGAACATCATTAACATCATTACCTGAATTACAAAGAGATAATTATAAATTCTTAGGCTGGTACAAAGATTCAAGCTTAAATGATATAGTCTCATTACCTACAACAATTACAGAAAATACTATATTATATGCAGGCTGGAAGGAATTAACAGCTAATGAAAAAGCAACTGTTACATTTGCAATAAATGTATCAGGCCAAAGTATTGATTCAATTGTAATTGAAAAAGGTAAAACTATCATTTTACCTTCAAAAACAATTGCTGGTTATAGATTTGATGATTGGTATGCAGATTCAAATTATCAAACATTATTTAATGCAGCATTACCAATTAATGAAGATACAACAATTTATGGTAATTATATTAAGCAATATAGCATTACATATAAAGATAGTGAAGGTAATATCATTTCAGTAAAGAATGTTGATAAAAATACATTATTTGGTGAAGTAGCTACAGTTTCAGCTCCATATGTTTCTGGATATTTATTTGAATATTGGGAAAAGGATGGAGAAGAATATACTTCAGTAAATGTAATTTCATCTGATATAGTATTAATTGCTCATTACAAAGAAGATGATGGCACAAATGAAACAATTAATATTACAAGAACAGAAGGATTACAGGAAAGTGCATATATTTTATTTGATGAATATAATAATGCAGATGGATATTCTATTTATGAAATAGATAATGCAAATAATACAAAGAAATTAACTTATAAGGATTATTATATTACTAAGACATCATCAGGCTTAAGAGCTGATTTATTCGGTTTAAAGGCAGGTAACCATAATATTATGGTTGTTCCTGAAATTGATGGAACTGATGTAATATCATTAGGTACTAATACAGCATTTACTACTGAAGCATATGATAGATCAGGTTATGCACATTTCAATTATACACAAGGTGTAGGTGCATATAATGATGATGGTACATTAAAGAATAATGCAATTGTATTATATGTAACTGATCAAAATAAGAATTCAGTAGAATTATCATATAAAGGAATTACTGTAAATGGTATTGGTAATATCTTAAATTCTGTAGGTAAAGAATGTGGTGAAGCAGGTCACGAAGGAGAATGTAAGACTTCAAGTGATGGAAAAACATATTATGCTACAGCAAATACAAACCAAGGCATTTTACAATTATTAGCACAAGATAATATACCTTTAGTTGTAAGATTTGTCGGATGCGTATCTGATACAGGTTTATATAAAAAAGGTGAATTCAATGCCGCTAATACATCATTAATTAATGGTTTAACAGAATACAACACAAGAAATTATGGTGGTTCTGTAGGCGATAATGGTCATATGGCACGTATGAAGAGTGCTAAGGATGTCACATTAGAAGGTGTTGGTTCTGATGCTATTATTGATGGTTGGGGATTCCACTTTATGTGTGAAAGTGCAAATCCTAATTTAGGTAAGAACTTCGAGGTTAGGAATTTAACATTCATCAATACACCAGAAGATGCAGTAGGTATGGAAGGTGTACAATCAGGAAGTACAATTACAGCTTCAGTAGAAAGATGTTGGATCCATAATAATGAATTCTATTGTCCAAACATTACAAATCCAGCAGAATCTGATAAATCAGAAGGTGATGGCTCATGTGACTTCAAGCGTGGTATGTATTTCACATGTAGCTACAACTATTTTGAAGGATGTCATAAGACAAACCTTGTAGGCTCATCTGATTCATCACTTCAATATAATTTAACATACCATCACAATTATTGGTATATGTGTAAAGCAAGAGGCCCTTTAGCAAGACAAGCTAATATCCACATGTATAATAACATTTTCTATGGTCAAACAGATTATGCATTAAATACAAGAGCAAACGCATATATTTATTCTGAATCTAATTTATTATATGCATGTAAAAATCCATTTAGAGTAGATGGAGGCGCAATTAAATCATATAATGATTCAGTTTCAAGTGCTGTACAATCAGAAACAAATGCAACAATTGTTTCTGATAAGAATACTCAAGTATCTAATACAGCATGTGCATATAATGGCGTAAGCTATTCATCATTTGAATTAAATAATTCATTATTCTATAAAAATGATTATTATTTACAAGAAGATGTAACAGAAGCAAAGAAGGTTATATTTGCAAGAACTGGTACAGCTAATGCTTCATTACCATCAATTGATGATATGACAATGGATGATATTTCATATTTAAATGAAGCAGTAAAGAATGTAACAGTTAATAATTTATCAGTTGGTACAACAACACAAACTGGTAAAATATCAAAAACTATTTATGCATTTAATATTACACAATCTGCGAAAGCAACAATTACTTATGCAGATAACACAGATGCAAAAACAGGTGTTTTATGTAATCAGGCAGGTGTAACTTTACTTAAAGCTTCAGGTACAGTTGAATTAAAGCCAGGCATTTATTTCATTCAACCATATAATTTCCAACCTGGTGATTCAAAAACTTTAAGTCAATTAGTATTTAAAGAAATTGCAAGTGTAACTATTTCATTAGAAGAATTTGACGATTCTGAATATCAAAATACATTAATTGATGAATTTAATAATTTAGTAAATTCATTACCTTCACCAATTGAATATAATGATACATGCTTCAATAAGATTAATGCAGCATTTGCAAAATATAATCAATTAAATGATCAATCTAAGGTTACAGTTGCAAATAAATATAATACATTAGTATCAGCAAATAATACTTATAAAAACGCAGGTATTAGCTATGTTGAAGGAAAGATTAATCAAATTATCTCTCCAGTAACAGAATCTAATGCAGATTATGTATATGCTGCAAGATCTGCTTACAATGAATTAATGAATAAGGTTCCTTCTGCAACAATATCTAATTATAAAAAATTAACAAGTGCAGAAGCAGAATTAGAAAGAATTGCAGTAAATATTTTCTTATCAAAGGTAGAAGAATTACCTTCAGAAATTACATATACAGATGCATGCTTACAAAAGATTGTTTCAGCAGAAAATGCATATGATGCATTAACTGATGCACAAAAGGCATTAGATATTGATGGTGCTGATGTTGTATCAGCTTATCAAACATTAAAGAATGCAAGAAGCACATATGATTATTTAGAAGCTGAAGCAAATAAAGTAACAATTACATTTGTAGGTGATGGTATTTCAATTGATCCAATTAGAATTAAGAAAAATACTACAGTTACATTACCTATAAATCCAGCTAGATCTGGCTATAGATTTGATGGCTGGTATACTGATTTTGCACGAAATAATAAATTTAATGAATCTACATTAGTTGATGCAGATTTAACATTATATGCTAAATTTGTTGAACAAGTTACAGTTACATTCATCAATAAGGATGGTTCAACTTTAACAACTAAATCAGTTGATAAAGCAGGCATTATTGATGCAACTCAAATTCCAAATGGAACATTTGTTTCTGGCTATAAATTCTTATATTGGTCAACATCAGCAAATGGCTCACAATATGGCTTCAATCAAGCAATTAATGCAGATTTAACATTATATGCTGTATATGAAGAATTTAATACTAATTCAGTAGAAGTAGTATTGTATAGTGGCGATTTAGAATGCTTATATGCAGAATTTAATAAGCTTGATAGCTTTACAGATTATAATGTTTATGTAAAGCGTGATGGTGATTCATCTTACACATTAGTTGACAAGCAATTAGTAAGAGAATATAACGGCTATTATCGTGTAGATATAGTAGGATTAAAGGCTGGTACATATTCATTTAAGGTAGTTCCATTTAATAATAAGGAATACACAGATTTAGAAACTGTAATTACAAATGTATCTGTTAAGGCACATGTAAGAGAAGGCTTCGGCTTTGTAAATGGTACATCATCAGGTGCATATAATGATGATGGTACATTAAGAAGCGATGCAACAGTTTTATATGTAACAGAATCTAATAAGAATACAATTACATTTGCAGGTGCAACAGGTATTCAAAATATTATTACATTATTAAAGGCTAGAAAAGGCTATGATAAGGCACTTTGTATCAGAATTATTGGTAATATTACAGATCCAGCTACATTATTAAAGGGCGATTTAACAGTTGATAATGCAGACTCAGGCTTAACAATTGAAGGTATTGGTAATGATGCAACAATTAATGGATTTGGTATTATTATGAAGAATTCATCAAATGTTGAAATTAGAAATTTAGGCTTCATGAATTGTAATAGTAATGAAGGCGATAGTGTAAGCTTACAACAAGGTAATGACCATTGTTGGGTTCATAATTGTGATATATTCTATGGTGATGCCGGCTCAGATGCAGACCAAGCTAAAGGTGATGGCGCACTTGATACTAAGACATCAACATATATCACTCATTCATTCAACCATTTCTGGGATACAGGTAAATCTAATTTACAAGGTATGAAGAGTGAATCAACATCTAACTATATTACATATCATCATAACTGGTATGACCATTCAGATTCTCGTCATCCAAGAATTAGAACATGTACAGTTCATATTTATAATAACTACTTTGATGGTAATGCTAAATATGGTGTTGGTATGACAATGGGTGGTTCAGCATTCGTTGAAAACAACTACTTCAGATCTACATCTACAATGAAGCCAATGCTAATATCTGAACAAGGTACTGATGCCTTAGGTGCTGGTACATTTAGTGGTGAAAATGGTGGTATGATTAAGGCATATGGTAACTATTTTGATGGTAAAGTATCTTTCATTTCTCAATTAGATGATCCAACATCATTTGATGCATATGTAGCTTCTTCAAGAGATGAAGTAATTTCATCATCTTATAAGGCATTAAAGGGTGGAACAACATATAATAACTTTGATACTAATAGCTCATTAATGTATTCATATGTTGTTCAATCTCCAGAAGATGCAAAGAACACAGTTAAGGCTTATGCAGGACGCGTTCAAGGTGGCGATTTCAAGTGGACATTTAATGATGAAGTTGACGATCCATTGTATGGAGTTGACCAAGAATTAAAACAAGCATTAGTTTCATATCAAGGCTCAGTTCAAAGAGTATTGGGTATTGAAGGAGGAAGCCAAGGAAGTCAAAATCAAGAAGAAGTTACAGTTTCTGATGTAATTTCATTAATTGCCGCACTTCCAGATCCAGCAAATGTTACATTAGCTGATAATGGAGACATTTATGCAGCAAGATCAGCTTATCAAAAGCTTTCATCAGCTGATCAAGCACAAGTAACTAATTATTCAAAATTACAGCAATGTATAGCTAAATTAAATGAGCTTGGTAATGATGATGAAGAACAACCACAATCATCACAAGTATTAACATTCCCTTATAGCGGTTCATTCTTTAATGTATCAGGTAATACTTCGACTTCAAAAGGAAGTGTTACATATAATGGAGAAACATACACTACATGCTTAAAGATGGAATCAACAACATCAATTACATTTACTACAACACAAGAAACAACACTTGTAATGGTATTTAATGATGGTGATTCAGCTTATGTTTTAGTTGATGGTACAAAGACAGGTGGCTCAAATGTTATTACTGTAACATTAGCTGCAGGAACACATACAATTAAGAAATCAACAACTTCAAATTTATTCTACTTAGCTATATAAAAAAATTGAGATAGAGTTTAAATAAAGTGAACCCTATAAGTTGGACCAAGTAAAATTGGAAAGACTTATGGGGTTTTTATTATGAAGTTAAAATTAGAAGATAAAATAAAAATTATTGTGGCAGCTAAAGAATTAATCCAAAATAATGGAATATCTATTTATCAGTTGATGATATTACTAAATTAGCTGGAGTTGCTAAAAGGTTCTTTTTATGTTTATTTTAAGAAAAAAGCCTAAATAATATATAACAACTCATGATTAATTTCATGAGTCATTTCTATAAAAAAATTATGTAGACATTTTTATAATTAAATTTTATAATCTATATTAGAGGTGTGCTATGAAAAAATTGTTTTTTAAAATATTATTTTTAGTTTTAACATCATTAGTATTTGTTTATTTATTAATAGAATGTGTTAGAAATGATTCTGGTAAGCTACAGTCAATATTAGTATTAACTTCAAAGGATGGCTTATCACCAATTGGCTTCATTTTATTAATACCAACATTTGTATTTTCAATTATCACATTAACTGTTAAGAGAAATCAGCTAGAATTTGTAAGATGTATTTTAGGTATGTTTGCGGCAGCTTTCTCAATAATATCAGTTATATTATTATTTGTAGATAGAGGCATTGATAATATGCGTCTTGCAATACCAATTGCGGTATTAATATTCTCTACTGCAATGTTAATTATCTCAATTGTTGATGTAATTAGCGTAATAAAAGAAGATAAAAATAAAAAAGAAGATGAAGAAGAAACAAATGAATAATTAAAAGATATTGTCACGGGTGTGACAATATTTTTTTTACATATTTTCACATAATGACTTATAGTCATTGACTAATAGTCATTATTAATATATAATCCATTTAGGAAGTGATGATATGGGTATTAGAGATGAAAAAGCTTCACAAACTAAAAATAAAATAATTGAAGCTGCAAAAGAATTAATTAAAGAAAAAGGATTATCTAATGTATCTGTAGATGATATTACTAAGCAAGCTGGAGTTGCTAAAGGTTCTTTTTATGTTTATTTTAAGAAAAAAGAAGATATCGTTGGCGAAATAGGCTGTATGGAATTTAGATATATCAATGAAGAATTAAATAATATGAATAATTTAAATATTAAAGAAAAATTAAATTATTATGCTAAAAGATATAAGGATGGTGTATTAGAATTAGGCATTGAAATATCTAAATGCTGGCTACAAAACAATTTAAATTGTAGATGTAAGCTAGAATATGATTATTCAGCTATATCTAATATTATTAAGGATGCAATAAAAAATAATGAATTAAAAAATGATACTAATGTATCTATTTTAACTTATAAAATAATATCAGCATTATATGGATTAATGCTGATATGGATAATGTCTGATGGTAGTATAAGAGTGGAAGATATGGATGATGTTACTAAATTTAGTGATATTTTAATTCCATATATAGAAGAGGTAGAAAATGAAAGAATATAAAGAAATGCTTCTTACTGGTGAACGTGCAATGTATAACACACATGATGCAAGCTTTGCTGATTGTACATTTGCCGATGGAGAATCACCATTAAAGGAATCAAGTGATATAAAATTAAATAATTGTATATTTAAGTGGAAATATCCACTTTGGTATTGTAAGAATATTGAGGTTATAAATACTACTTGGCTTGATACTGCAAGATCTGGTATTTGGTATATTGATAATATTACAATTAAAAATTCTTTCATTGAAGCACCTAAGCAATTTAGAAGATCTAAAAATATTACAATAGAAAATACAATGATACCTAATGCAGAAGAATTTTTATGGTCTTGTGATAAAATAAGCTTAAAAAATGTTCAAGCTAAAGGTCATTATTTTGGTATGAATTCAACTAATATCAAAATTGATAATTTCACATTATCAGGCAATTATGCCTTTGATGGTGCAAAGAATATTGAAATTAGAAATGCTAGATTAAATTCAAAGGATTCTTTTTGGAATTGTGAAAATGTAACAATTTATGATTCAACAATTATTGGTGAATATTTAGGCTGGAATAGTAAAAATATTACATTAATTAATTGTACAATAGATTCAAATCAGGGTATGTGCTACATTGATGGAATTAAAATGATTAATTGTAAATTATTAAATACTGATTTATCATTTGAACTTTGTAAGGATGTAGATGCCATAATTAATTCAGGTATTGATTCAGTTAAAAATCCTATTAATGGTAGAATAGAAGCTAAAAATATTAAAGAAATAATATTAGATAAGGAAATGATAGATCCTAATAAAACTACAATTATCACAAAGGAGTAATTATGTATAATTTCGATAAATGTGCAGATAGAAAAAATACATCATCACTTAAATGGATGTATGATGATGTA
>JAILIY010000154.1 GCA_024695025.1 Acholeplasmatales bacterium | reverse complement strand
GGACATACCACTGGTGCACCAGTTGGCCTGCCAGGGCCATAGCTGGGTAGCTAAGTATGGAAAGGATAAACGCTGAAAGCATCTAAGCGCGAAGCCTCCTCTAAGATGAGATTTCCCAATTAGTAAGATCCCTTATAGACCATAAGGTTGATAGGCTGGGTGTGGAAGCATGGTGACATGTTCGAGCTGACCAGTACTAATAGATCGAGGACTTAACCTTAAATAATTTGACAATTTTTATCTAATTTTGAGAGAAAAGGTCTGGTGACGATGGCAAGATGGATACACCTGTTCCCATCCCGAACACAGAAGTTAAGCATCTTTACGCCGATGGTAGTACGTTAGATCGTGCGAGAGTAGGTAGTTGCCAGGCTCTCTCTTAAGCATTACTTTATTGAGTAATGCTTTTTTTATTTCTATTGAAATTTATAAAATATAATAAAAAAATATTTATTTTCACTAAATTTGAGAAATCTATTATGAAATAAGTATTATGTTATATAACTTTTACTTAAATTTTCTAAAAAGCTTTTAGGTAAGCCAAAAATAAATATTCACAGTACTAACAAATAGTGATATTATATTACTGCCGTATTTATACGGAACATTTGAATAGGAGATAATAAGTGATGTTTTTAAAACGTTCGGATGAGACAATGAACGCATAATGTAAAGGAGGAACTCAAATGGAGTTCTTGATTATCCTTGTTGTTATGTTTTACATAATATATAAAGATAATCACGGTGGCACTTCTAAGAGGTAGCCACAAGCTTTACAACGTTTATTGAATCCACAAATGAAAAAAGGAACTATTGTGAGCAGTTCCTTTTTCGTCTATCTAGCTTTACATCGTTTGTCTTTTGACATTTTTATTATACCAAAAATATAATTTTTGTAAAGTTAATATATAAGTTTATGACTTATTAATAATTTATGTTATAATTTATACGATATGGAGTTGATTTTATGATAGTTGATGACACATTATTAGAACCATTGAATGGTTATAATAAGAAATACAAAGAAGAATTTATTAAAAATGCCTATGAGTATTTTGATAGATTAATTAAAGATGCGAATGTTGATGTTGAAGCAAATAGAAAAACTATTGCTGACATCAAATTAAAAAATGAAGAAATAGCTAATGTTGAAAAGAAAATAAAGAAACTAAAAAGAAAAAGATTCTGGTTATTTGTATTAGGTATAATTACTATTATCGGATGGATATTTGTAATTTTTTATTGTAAAAAGAATATTAATCCTGTAATTAGAAATAGTGAAGAATATTTAAGAGATTTAATATCTCAAAGAGATGCTTTAATAAATGTTGCCAAAGCTCAAATGGCTCCAGCTAACCAAAGATTTGACTGGAATATTCCAGCTAAATTAACAGAAATGACAGTTCCTGATATTCAAATGGACCAATATTTCGATGGTAAAAAATATGAATATTTACATCAAAAATATGGTTTAAACGATGAAGATGAAAATATTTCTAGTGTATTTATTCAATCTGGTTCAGTTGTAGGAAATCCTTTCTTATTATGTAAGGATTTTATGACTGAAATGAGAAAAAAAGCATATTCAAATTCTATTACAATTCACTGGACTACTTATGTTAGAACAAAAGAAGGTACTCGTGCAGTTCATCATACTCAAACTTTAACAGCAACTATCTATGAACCAGCACCTGTATATTGGTATCAAACATATTTAGTATATGGAAATGAAGCCGCTCCTAACTTAACATTCTCTAGATATCCAACTGATGTTGAGAATATGTCTGAAAAACAAATAGAGAAGATGGTTAGAAAAACAGCTAAAAAGCTTGATAAAAAAGAGACTAAAGCTTATTTAGATAATGATGATAAAACAAATTATCAAAGATTTGGTAATGATGAATTTGAAGCTATATTTGGTGGAACTGATAGAAATAATGAATTAGAATTCAATTTATTATTTACACCACTTGCGCAAAAGAATTTATTACATTTAATGAAAACAAAAGATCCTTATGGAGATGATTTCTCATTCATTAAGGATAAATGTTTGAATTATATTCAATCTGAACATGATCAATATTTTGATTATTATATTAATCCAGCAGTATTCTTTGGATATGATCATGATTTAATGAGAGAAAATTTTGTTAAGATTAATTCTAAATGGTTTAAATCTTTCTATTTTGATATCGCTCCATTAATGTGTGTTCCTCTATATCAACAACATATGACAAGAGAATACATATATAACGAAGATTTGTTAGCTAATTTATCTCCATATGAATGTGAAATGATGGCTAATAAGTTCGATGCTAGATATTTAAAGCCTGATGATGCGATTACACCTTGTATTTATAAAACTCATCATGTTAAAACAAATGGATATAATGATTTAGTTTCTGTAACTGCCCATGCTTATAGAGGTGAAAGAAGAGTAACTTATGTAAGAAAAATAGGTGGAGATGGTAGAAGTCATACTATTCCAGTACATTGGATTGAATACTTCCCAACTGAAAAAGTAACTAACATGATGGTTAATAAAAATGAAAAGACAAGATATGAATATAATAATATCGCAGATAAAGTTAGATCAGCTATTAATAGCTTCATAGGTCAAGGACATTTTGAACGTGGTTTATTTGCAGGTTTATATTTAACAAATGATTATAGTGATTTCGGTGGTATCGAACATGTTATGGGACAAGCAGTATCTCCTACACAAGTAGATAATATTGAAGAAATAGTTCAAAAGCTTGATAAAGAATTGGATGAAATTGATAAGAATGTTCAAACAAATCCAACTGATGAAGAACTAAATAATAATGAAAATTTAAGTAGCGAAGAAAAAGAAGTATCAGAAAATGATGTAGAAGTTGAAACTTCAGAAGAATAAAAAATATTAAATTATATTTAATAATAAAATAAAATATGTTATAATTTATCAAAAGTTTGAAAAAGGAGATTTATAAAATGGCAAACGGATTAGACGAAATGAATGACCCAATACTTGAAGAAGGTAGAGATGTTAATGTTATTGCTAAATCATTACCTGTTACATGTGGTTGGGGAACAAGATTTTTTGAAGTAGCAATGTGGTTATTATTTATAATCCCAGGAATTATTTTAACGGTTAAGAAAATTCGTGTAAAAACAGAACTTCAACAAATCGAACAAAAATTACAACATGATGCATCACAAATTGATAACTATCTAGAACAAAGAGTTGTAATTTTATCTAACTTAGCTAAATTAGTAGAAAAAGCAGTTGAATTAGATAAAGAAACTTATACTGGTATTGCAGAAGCAAGATCAGGTGCTAGAGTTACTGGTGGTGGCGATGAAGCTCGTAACGAAGCTGGAACAAAGATTGAGAACTTAAATGCTAGATTAAATTTAGCAATTGAAGCTTATCCTCAATTACAAGCTCACCAAGAAATTAGAGATGCAATTCAACAAAATTCTTATTTACAAAAAGAAATTACAGCAGCTCGTGAAGTATACAATTCTACAGTAGCAACATGGAATAGAAAAATTTTCATATGGCCAGTTTATGTAATAGTTGCTGTTAAAGAAGGATATAGAACTCGTATACCTTTCGCTACATCAAAAGAAATTAAAGAAAAGGCAAGAGATGTATTCTTTTAATTAAATTAAAAACGGCACTACTTTGTAGTGCCTTTCTTTTTTAGGAGTTTTTATGGAAGAAAAGAAGTTTAGTATTTTTAATCCAAATAAATATGTAGCCTTTATAATATATTTATTATTATTCTTAATATTAGGCTCTTTATTTATATTATTATCAGCTTATATTGTTAGTAGTGCTAATAATTTGAATGCTTCAACCTTAATTAGTTATTTAACTAAAAGTGGAGAAGATATACCAGCTGATTATAATGATGCGAAAATATTAGTTAATAGTATTGGTAATTTAATAATATACAGTTTAGGAATGTTTTTTATTTGTTTTTATTTAAGAGATGAAATAAAAAATGATTTTTTAAATATATTAAAGGATAAAAAATTCTTCCTTATTTATATTCCGATTGTAGGGGTATTGTTTTGTGCTTTAGCATTTGGAATTGATAAAATTAATTTATTAATACCTGAAAGCCAAAATCAATCAACAATTGTTGAAATGATTAAAGGACCTTTAGGTGTTCCTATTATTTTATCTACAATATTAATCGCTCCTTTCATTGAGGAATTAATATTTAGAAAATGCATATTTTATTTTTTTAGAACATTTAATCCAGTTGTTGCGTTCAGTGTATCAAGTATTTCATTTACTTTAATGCATATGTTATCGACAACTAATGTTAGTGTAGGTATTTGGTTTTTAATGTGCGTACCATATTTACTTGATACATTATTATTATGTTTTAGTTATTATTTTGGAAAGAAGAATGTCTATGCATCGTGGTTTGGACATATGCTTAATAATTTATTAGCGATTATACTAATATTAATTTAGGAGAAAAATATGTTAAGAAAAGATGTTAAAAGTTTTGATAAGAATGTTTTTGATGAAATAGGTAATAAGGCAGCTATATTAATTTCAGGTGATAAGAATGGCTTTAATGGTATGACAATATCATGGGGAGCTTTAGGTGTAATCTGGAATAAAAATGTTGTTTTTGTATTTGTTAGACATTCTAGATATACATATGATTTTATGGAAAAATCAGATAGTGTAACATTATCATTTTTAGATGATAAATATAAAAAAGAAAAAGGTTTATTTGGTTCTTTAAGTGGAAGAAACATAGATAAATTTAAAGAAACTGGACTTCATCATACATATGATCCTGATTTTGATGGATATTATATTACTGAATGTGATTATGTATTTAAATGTAAAAAATTATATAGTGTTGATTTAAACGATTTGCCAAAAGATATAAATGAAAAATTTTATAAAGATAATGATATACATCGAATGTATATATGCGAAATAAAACAATATTTAGTTAAAAATTTGGATGATTAAAATGATTATTTTAAAGATTCAGGTTAATTCCTGAGTCTTTTTTTATTGCCAAAAATATTATATATTTTTATGATATTTTTAGCACTTTTTAGTTGACAGTGCTAAAACATTGTTCTATAATATAATTGCACTTGGATAGAATAAGTGCTAATAGATGCGAGGTGAGTTAATTGTTAAGTGATAGACAAAAATTAGTGCTTAAGGCAATAATTGAAGAATATGTTACATCTCAAGAGCCAGTTGGTTCTAAGATTTTAACAGAAAAACCTTATTTAGCATTTTCTTCTGCGACATTAAGAAATGAAATGCAAGAGCTAGAAGAAACAGGTTATCTAAAAAAAACTCATACATCATCTGGTAGAATTCCATCTGATATAGGTTATAGATATTATTTAGAGCATTTATTTATTAGAGACAATGATGTTACTGAATATTATAAATATGTAGATGAAATACTAGATAATAGATATTTATCAAAGGATGATGTTATCAAAAAGCTTGTAACATTTATTAGTGATTTAACAGGCTATTACGCTGCTATCGTTGGTTCAACTAGTGATTTAGCTAAAGTATATAAGCTTGAAATTGTTCCACTATCTGATAGTGAAGCAGTATTATTAATTGTTACAAATGCTGGAGAGGTAGAGCATCAAAAGATTTATATACCAAATGGTTATAAGATGGATGATTTAATGCGTATAATTGGTATGTTTGATACAGCAATGTATGGACATTCAATTTATGAAATTAGAGATATTTTATCAAAGGAAGCAGCCAAGCCTAGAATTAGACAAATGGTTGATTTCCAAGATGATATCTTAAACTTCATGATTAAAGCATTTGAAAGATTCCTACATGGTTCAACATATGATGCAGGTTTATCTAAATTATTAAATCAACCTGAATTCCAAGATTATCAAAGAATGCAAAAATTAATTAAAGCAGTTGATAGCGAAGAATTCTTAGATATGGTGGCTGATTTAAATAGTGGACTTAAGATTACAGTTGGAACTGAAAACAAAAATGAAGGCTTTAAGGAATGTTCAATTATTTCACTTCCTTATGCAATCAATAATAATGAATCAGGAACAATTGTATTAGTTGGACCTACAAGAATGAATTATAGAGCTACAGTACCTCTTATCGAATATATTGCAAGAAGTATGAAAAAGCTCGATAGAAGGTAGGTGTAGAAGTTGGAAGAGAATAAAGTAGAAAAGGAACTTGATGAAGAAATCAAGGATGAAGAAGTTGATGTAAAGGAAGAACCTCAAGAAGAAAAACCTGAGGAAGAACCTAAAACTGAAACTAAAAAAGAAAAGAAAGATAAGCATAAATCAGAAATAGCTAAGCTTGAAGCTAAATTAAAAGAAGCTGACGCTAAATATGCAGAACTTAAAAATGAATTCTTAAAAGTATTCGCTGAAATGGAAAATACAAAAAAGAGATTAAAGGAAGAAGCTATTAAGGATCGTAAATATGCATCTCAAAATGTTATAGGTGAATTAGTAACACCAATTGATATGTTTGTTAAGATTGTTAATATGGAATCTAATAATCCAGAAGTTAAAAACTATCAAATAGGTTTTCAAATGATAGCAAACCAAATCGTTGATATTATGAAACGTGAAGGTTTATCTCATATAGAAGCTTTAAATAAGGAATTTGATCCTAAGGTTATGCAAGCTGTTCAAACTGAATGGGATCCTGAAAAACCAGAAAATTTAGTTTTAAAGGTTATGCAAGATGGCTATATGTATAAAGATAGAGTTTTAAAACCAGCAATGGTAGTTGTAAATAAAAAAATAGAAGAAAAGAAAGAAGAGGAATAGATTATGGCATCAAATAAAGTTATCGGTATCGATTTAGGTACAACAAATTCATGTGTAAGTGTTATGGAAGGTGGAGAAGCTAAGGTTATTACAAACGCTGAAGGTTCTCGTACTACTCCATCAGTAGTAGCATTCAAGGGTGATGAAATTCAAGTTGGTGATGTTGCAAAGCGTCAAGCTATCACTAACCCAGATACAGTTTCATCAATTAAAAGACATATGGGAGACAATTCTTATCGTGTAGATATTCAAGGTAAGAAATATACTCCACAAGAAATTTCTGCAATGATTTTACAAAATTTAAAGAAAACTGCAGAAGCTTATTTAGGTGAAAAAGTAGATAAGGCTGTTATTACAGTTCCAGCATATTTCAATGACGCTCAGCGTCAAGCAACTAAGGATGCTGGTAAGATTGCAGGCTTAGATGTATTACGTATTATTAATGAACCAACAGCTGCCGCTTTAGCTTATGGTATTGATAAGACTGATAAAGAACAAACAGTATTAGTATTCGACTTAGGTGGAGGTACTTTCGATGTTAGTATCTTATCACTTGCTGATGGTACATTTGAAGTATTATCAACTGCCGGCGATAATGTACTTGGTGGTGATGACTTTGATAAGGCTATTATGGATTGGTTAGTAGCTGAATTTAAGAAAGAATCTGGTGTTGATTTATCAAACGATAAGATGGCACTTCAAAGATTAAAGGATGCAGCTGAAAAGGCTAAGAAGGATTTATCTGGTGTAACTAGTGTTGAAATCCAATTACCATTCATTTCTATGAGTGCTGCAGGTCCATTACACTTAAATAGAACATTATCAAGAGTTAAATTTGATGAATTAACTTCTAGTTTAGTTGAAAGATGTTTGGGACCAGTAAGAAGAGCATTAAAGGATGCTAAGCTTACTCCAAAGGATTTAGACCAAGTATTATTAGTAGGTGGTTCTACAAGAATTCCTGCTGTTCAAGAACTAGTTAAAAGAGAATTAGGTAAAGAACCTAACAAGAGTGTTAACCCTGATGAAGTTGTAGCTATGGGTGCTGCAATTCAAGGTGGTGTATTAACAGGTGATGTTAAGGATGTATTATTACTAGATGTTACTCCACTTTCATTAGGTATTGAAACATTAGGTGGTGTATTCACTAAGCTAATTGAAAGAAATACAACTATTCCATGTTCAAAAAGCCAAGTATTCTCAACTGCTGCTGATAACCAACCAGCTGTTGATATCCATGTACTTCAAGGTGAAAGACCAATGGCAGCTGACAACAAGACTTTAGGTCGTTTCCAATTAGGTGATATTCCTGCTGCTCCACGTGGTGTTCCTCAAATTGAAGTTAAGTTCGATATCGATGCTAATGGTATCGTTAATGTAAGTGCTAAAAACTTAGGTACTGGTAAGGAACAAAAGATTACTATTCAAGGCGGTTCTGGCTTAAGTGATGCTGAAATCGAAAGAATGGTTAAGGAAGCTGAAGAAAATGCTGAAGCTGATAAGCAAAGAAAAGAAGAAGCTGATTTAGTAAATGAAGCTAATCAATTAATTTTCCAAACTAAGAAAGCATTAAATGATCTTAAGAATGTTGATGAGGCTGAAAAGGCTGAAGCTGAAAGATTATCTGATGAATTACAAAAGGCAATTGATTCTAAGAATTTAGCTGATATTAAGGCTAAGAAGGAAGAATTAGAAAAGGTTGCTCAATCTATCGCAGTTAAGGCATATCAACAAACTCAAGAGGCTCAAGGCGGTAACACTGAAGGTGGAAACAACACTAACTCAGATGGTACTGTAGATGCAGACTTCTCAGACGTACAATAATTAAAAATAACTAGGAAAGGCTAGGAAATAGCCTTTCTTACGGTTTTAAGGAGGATAATCTTTTATGGCTAATAAAAGAGATTATTATGAGGTATTAGGCCTTTCAAAGGGCGCCTCAGATGACGAAATAAAAAAGGCATATAGAAGTCTTGCAAAAAAATATCACCCAGATATTAATAAAGAACCAGGTGCTGAAGAAAAATTTAAAGAAATAAATGAAGCTTATGATACCTTATCAGATCCTGATAAGAAAGCACGTTATGACCAATATGGCTTTGATGATCCAACTCAAGGCTTTGGTGGTGCTGGTGCTGGCGACGGCGGTTTTAGCGGCTTTGGTGGATTTGAAGATATCATTAACCAATTCTTTGGTGGTGGAAGAAGTAGAAATCCCAATGGACCAAGACAAGGTAGAGATATTGAAAAGAGTATGTCTATCACTTTCGAGGAAGCTGTTTATGGCTGTAAGAAAAAGATTCGTTTAACTGTAGACGAAGAATGTATTCACTGTGGTGGTACTGGTGCTGAAACTAAAAATGATTTTAAGACGTGTCCAAAATGTGGTGGACGTGGTCGTGTAATTATGCGTCAACAATCAATTTTTGGTTACACTCAACAGGAAGTTGTATGTCCAGATTGTGGTGGACGCGGTAAAATTGTCACTAAGAAATGTTCTGAATGCGGTGGTAAAGGTAAAATTAGACGTACTAAGGATGTCGATGTTACAATTCCAGCAGGTATGCAAACTGGTATGACACTTCGTATGGAAGGCTATGGTGAGGCTGGTGTAAACGGCGGACCTAATGGTGATTTATACATCAATTTCCAATGTGGTGAGCATAATCAATTTAAGCGTGATGGCTTAGATATAATTTTAACTATTCCACTTTCAATTTCTCAAGCTGTACTAGGTGATACAATCGAAGTTCCAACTATCGATGGTAATGTTTCACTTAAGATTCCTTCAGGTACACAATCAGGTACTAAACTTCGTCTTCGTGGTAGAGGTACTAAAAATCCTAAGGGTGGAAACGTACGTGGTGATCAATATGTTATTTGTAATGTTGTAATCCCTACATCAATTTCATCTGATGAGAAGAAATTATTTGAAGATTTAAAAGACCTTGAAAAGAAAGAAAAGAAGTCACCTTGGGAAAAATTCAAGAGCTTATTTAAGTAATATATAAGATGTCATTTTATATTATAAAATGGCATTTTTTTACGCTATATTTATTTAATCTTGATTAAAACCTTAATAATTGATATAATTATAACGATGTTTTAATTTAGGAGGACAACGGCATGGAAAAGAATCAATTTGAAGGCCTAGAAGAACTTGAAAAGGACGAAGTAAATGCTAAAGAAGTAAAAGAACTTAAGGAATATGAAAAATTACTTAAGGCTGAAGAAAATCGTAAGTTTATCGATAAGGCACAAACATTAATTGAATTTGGTTGTTTCAATCAAATTGAAGTAACTCAATTTGATTTTAATGGTTATGACTTTGTTGATGGTAAAAAATTTAAGGATAAATACAATTTATACAAGAACAAGAATTCAGAAGAATTAGTATATGTATGCCCTTTAATTGAAAACAATGAAGGCTCAGAAGATGAAAATAAAGCTATGAAGCCATATGCTTATGATTGTATCTATATCGAAGCTATGGACGAAGAAATTTATAAGAAAGTAGTAGTTGCAGGTAAGAACAATGTATCTACACTACCTCAAAAGCTTATTAAGGCTTCTTGGATTGCATACATTGTTTATGCATCAATTTCTTTATTTACAACACTATACATTGGTATTTATTCAATAGATCAAGCACATAAGGATAGTTCAAATTCATCTGATACTAAGGAATTAGATGCATTTATATCATCACTTGCAACTTGTGGTGCTTTACTTGCTGGTGCTATTGTTGCACTTGCAATTTTAACTTTAGTTACATTAAAATATAAGGATTATAAGAAGAACTAATTATGCAAAAATATTTTATTCCTAAGGAAAAACTAAAATTAGGTATTATCGATACAGATGATGCATTTCATATTACTTCAGTGATGAGATGCCATATCGGAGATGAAATTTTAGTTAGTGATTGTGAAAATACATATAATTGTAAAATAACTTCCCTTAAGAATGATTTAGTTACTTTTGAAATAATGTATCAGGAAATCGGCAATAAGGAATTGCCGGTTTTTGTTTCTATATTTCAAGGTTATCCTAAGGGAGATAAAATGGAAGAAATTATTAAGCACGGTGTAGAATTAGGTGCTTATGAATTTTATCCAACAATAATGAAAAGAAGTGTTTTTAAATTAGAAGAAAAGAAAAAAGAATCTAAGCTTGCTAGATTCAATAAAATATCGAAGGAGGCTGCGGAACAATCTTTTAGACAATATGTTCCACAGGTTTGTGATATACCATATTTAAAAACAATTGATTTTTCAAAATATGATAAGAAAATATTATGCTTTGAAGAAGCATATAAAAATGGAGATCTATACAATTTTAAGACTATCATATCAAGTCTTAAGAAGGACGATAAAATCGCTATAGTAATAGGACCAGAGGGTGGAATAGATAAGACTGAATATGATTATTTATTGTCATTAGGTTTTATACCAGCATCCTTAGGGCCTAGAATTTTAAGGACTGAAACTGCAGTATTTTACTGTTTATCATCAATCAGTTATGAGATGGAGTTGAAAAAAAGTGAGTAAGCTTGTCGGCTTTGTGACACTAGGTTGTAAAGTTAATACATATGAATCAGATGCATTAAAAGAAGAATTGACAAAAAGAGGCTTCAAATGTGTTGAGGCATGTGATGACTGTGATGTTTATATTATTAACACTTGTAGTGTTACAAATATGGCAGACAGAAAAAGTAGACAAATGATCAGAAAATGCATAAAGATGAATCCTAGTGCGGTCATTTGTGCTATGGGCTGTTATACTCAAACATCAAAAGAAGCTTCAAATATCGAAGGCGTAGATATTTTAATCGGAAACGGTAATAAAACATTGGCTGTAGATAAGATAATTGAGGCTTTAAATGGCCAGTTAAAAGAAAAATATATAAATATATTAGATATATTAAATACTCAAGAATACGAAAAATTAGGCGTAACTACATACGATCATACTCGTGCCTTTGTAAAGATTGAAGATGGCTGTAATCAATTTTGTTCATATTGCATCATCCCATATGCCAGAGGACCAGTTAGATGTAAAGCTAAAGATGATGTATTAAATGAATTAAAGACAATTGCTAAAAACGGATATAAAGAAGTTGTACTTACTGGTATTCATACGGGCAGATATAAAGATGATGGAACTAATTTATCTGGCTTGTTAAAATTAATATTAGAACAGGTACCAGAACTCAAAAGAATAAGACTTTCATCTATTGAAATAAACGAAATTGATGATGATTTTATTGAACTTATGAGTAAGTCAGATGTAATGGCTAATCATTTACATTTACCTTTACAATCAGGTAGTAATAAAATATTAAAACTTATGGGAAGACCCTACGACAGACAATATTTTATTGATAAAGTAAATAAGATTAAAAAGATAAGAAACGATATACAAATCTCTACTGATATAATAGTTGGTTTCCCAGAAGAAACTGAAGAAGATTTTATGGATACATATAATTTATGTAAAGAATTAGGCATGGCAAAGCTTCATGTTTTTCCATTCTCTAAAAGAAGTGGTACTAAGGCTGCGTCTATGAAAGATATTCATCCTGATATTAAAAAAGAAAGAGTAGATAGATTAATTGATTTATCAAAAGAATTAGAATTAGAATATGCTAAAAAGTTTATTGGAAAGACACTTGATGCTATTGTTGAGCAAAAGGTAAGTGATGGTTTTTCTTTATGTCACACATCAAATTTTTTAACAATTCACGTACCATATGATAAAAATATCATAAAAAAATTAGTTGATGTAAAGATTTTAAATATAGAAAATGATATAATATATGGTGAAGTAATAAAAAAATATGAAAATTGATGAAAAAACTCTTTACAATTTAATTATGATTTGATATAATTCTTTCGGAATTCGTCCTTGGAAGGAGGCTCAGTTATGCCAAAAATCGTTGTACGTGAAAAAGAAAGCATCGAAGATGCATTACGTAGATTCAAACGTGATGTTTCAAGAAGTGGTAACCTTCAAGAGGCGAAGAAGCGTCAATATTATCTTAAGCCTAGCGATGTACGTAAGCAAAAGCGTCAAGAAGCTAGAAAGAGATACAAGTAATTTGTAAGGTAAAGGGTGATTAAATCACCCTTATTTTTTTGTGTAAAGGAGGCGGTACTACGAAAAAGAAAACATTATTAATTATTCCTATGCTAAGTTTATTATTATCGTGTCAAAAAAATAATGATAATGATACAAAAATTGATTCTATTATTGTTTCAAGCAAAGCCAAAGTTGAAGTCAAAGCCAAATATAATGATGATTATTTTGATGATTCAAGCTATGAATTTAATCTAAAAAGAATGAAATCTTCATACGTTTTGGCCAATGCCTCAAATAGTAAAGAAGACGCCTCTTCATTTTTAACTCAAGCAGGCTTTAGTAACATATATTCTAATGATGCCTACGATGACACTAAAACTGATTCTATTGCCTATACAATTGCCTCTAGAAAAATAGACGATGATATATTAATTAGTTGTGCAATCAGAGGCTTTAATTATGGTTTAGAATGGTATTCTAATTTCCAGGTTGGCGAAAGTGGAGTTCATACTGGTTTTAGTGAAGCTAAAGACAAAGTAATTAGAGGAATAATTGAATATATAAATGACAATAATTTAAATGATAGTTCAATTAAATTTTGGATAACAGGATATTCAAGAGGTGGGGCTGTATCTAATTTAGTTACTAAAAGCTTAAATCAATATGCATATTATAAAACAAATAATAAATTATATAATGATATAAATTTTGATTATGATTATTCAAATGTTAGTTTTAATCTAAAACTTGATGATATTTATTGTGATACATTTGAGGCTCCTACAGTAGATACAGAAGAAAATATAAATAAGCTTACTGAAATTAATAAAAATATATTTAATGGTATTAATCCAGATGATTGGATTACTAAAATACCATCATATTTGAAAAGATATGGCATAGATAAAAATATAACATTAAACGTAGATAGTGAAGATTTAAGAAAAAAAGCTAGTGAATTTGGATTAGAAGATATCGGTACGTTTAGAGAAGTAAATATGTTAAATTTCCCAGTTTCATCTATAACTCAAAATTTCTATTTTAATAGTTTTGATTCATATATAAAGGCAGCAGGTATAAAAGATAGACAAACATATTATGATACTTATCAAACATCTATAAGTACAGTCATGTCTTATTTTATTAATTTAGGGCCAGAAAGTCTCTCAACTATAATATCATTTGCGAAAGATAATCCAGATTTTTTAAAAGAATTTGGTGTTGAATCAGAAACTGAATTATTGTGGCAATTAGCTAAAGATAAAATTAAATTATCTGATGTAATATTAAAATATTTAGATTACAATAAAATAAGTTATGATGAGTTAGTAGTTGAATCATTTTATGTCTTTGATTCACTTGTGAGTCAATTTGTAAAAAATGATACAGATACTAAGATACATACTGCAACTTTGATGTATAACATTAATAACATAGTAGATGATCATTATTCAGAATTGAATTATGCATATCTATTATTATATAAGGAGTAAATAAAATGAAGATTTTAATGATGGGCGACTCAACAATGAAGAAGAATAATTTTTATAGCTATCCTCAATTTGGATGGGGACAAGGTTTAGAATTATTTGTAAAAGATGATATTAGAGTGTTGAATTTCGCTGAAAATGGAAGAAGTACTAAATCATTTATTGATGAAGGTAGATTCAATAAATTATTAAATAATTTAGAATGTGGAGATTATGTTATTTGTTCATTTGGACACAATGATGAAAAACAATATGATCCGCTAAGATATACAACCCCTTTTGGTACATACCAAGAGAATTTAAAATTCTTTAAAGATGAGGTAGAAAAGAAAGGTGGACATATCGTCTTTGCCACATCGACTACACGTCATATGTTTGTTAATGGCGTATGTGTAAATAGTCATGGTGAATATCCTCTTGCAATGATTGAATTTGCCAAAGATAATGATTGTACATGTATTGATTTAAACAAGTTGACAATAGATATGTACAATGAAATGGGCGAAGAAAAATCAAAAAGATTACATATGATTTATCCTAAAAATAGTTTTTTTAATACAAAAGAAGCTAAAGATGATCATTCTCACCTTCAAATGGAAGGAGCTATGATGGTAGCCTATCAATTTGTTAAGGCAATAAGTGAAACTGATGATAAAATAAAAGAATGCTTCATCGATATTAATGCCCAAGACATGGTAGATTTAAAAATGTTAATAGATTAATAAGCATCATTTGATGCTTATTTTTTTTAATTTATTATATAAATTAATCAACAAATTTAGTATAATTAAATTAGGGATGGTGATTATTATGACATTAAAGTTTTTTAACGAAAATTATAATCTTGAAGATTATGAAGTATTATCTTGTTACATTAAGGATAATAAGCTTAATTTATGCGTAAATGTAGTTGCGTATCTAGAATTAATTGCCAATGGCTATAGACCAGAACTTGAAGTAAATCATATTATCACTTTCATATTTGATTTAGTTCATGACGATTATGAATTTAAAAAGCCAATTAAGGCTAAAAATAGTTTTAAAGATGGTATTTTATATTTAGATATAAATGAAAGTGAACTAAGAATTGAAAATAATAGTATAGAAATTATTAAAAATTTATAATTATTTCTTTCAATAATTAAAATATTATTATATAATGTATTTCGTAAAGATTAGAAAGTATTTATTTATGGGGGTAAAGCTTTACTAATAACTTAAATTTTAATAAATAAATTCAATGTGATTTAAAGCTAAATGATATTAGAAATAAATTATATTAGCGAGGTGATTATATGAAAATTGGATTTATTGGTGCAGGCAAGGTTGGCTATTCCTTATCTAAGTGGTTTAATACTAGATACAATAACGTATGTGGTATTTATTCAAAGAATTGGGAAGATGCTAAAGATTGTTGCGAATTTGTTATTAGCGAGTATTACAAGAACATGAATGAATTGATATGTGATTGTGATACTCTTTTTTTGACTGTTAATGATGATTCATTAAGTGAAGTAGTAGATGAATTAATTAAATTAAAGTTAAAAAACAAAAAACTAATTCATACATCAGGTTCCTTGACAACTGATATTTTTAAAGAACTAAATAATGACAATTATTGTTACTCTATTCATCCTATATATGCCTTTAATGATAAATATAATTCATATAAAGGATTAAATGATATTTATTTTACCTTAGAAGGTTGTGATAAATATTTAGATGAATTAAATGAATTGTTTAACAGTAGAATTAAAATTATTAAAAAAGAGAATAAAGAAAAATATCATCTTGCGTGTTCTATGATATCTAATATGGTTTGTGGAATAGTAAATATTTCAGAAAATATATTTAAAGAAATTGGTTTAGATGATAAAGATATATATATGCCACTGTTTATGAATAACGCAAATAACATAAATAATTATGGTAGTCTTAAGGCTTTGACAGGTCCTATTCTTAGAAATGATATTAATACTGTCAAAAAGCATATTAATAATTTAGATAAAAATGAACTAATGATTTATAAATATTTAGGTTTATATTTAGTTGGTATGGCTAAAGATATAAATAAAGACAATGATTATGAAAAATTAGAAAGTTTATTGGAGGAAATATAAATGGTAACTGTAAATACTTTTAAAGAGAATAAAGGTAAAAAGAAAATGACTATGCTTACTGCATATGATTATTTAACAGCTAAAAACATTGATGAGGCTGGTATAGATTCAATTTTAGTTGGAGATTCACTTGGCATGGTTATGCTTGGTTATCCAAATACATTAAGTGTTACTATGGAAGATATGATTCATCATGGTAAGGCTGTTGTAAGAGGTGCTAAAAACTGTATGGTTGTAGTTGATATGCCATTTATGTCATACCAAGCATCTAAAGAAGAAGCTATAAGAAATGCCGGTAGATTAATTAAAGAAACTGGCTGTCAAGCAGTTAAAATTGAAGGTACTTATTTTGATTATATTAAAGCTATAACAGATGCAGGCATACCTGTTGTTGGACATTTAGGTTTAACACCACAATCTGTAAATAGTATGGGTGGATATCATGTACAAGGTAAAAGTAGTGAAGCTGCTAAAAAATTAATTAGTGATTGTATTAAGCTTGAGGAAGCTGGATGCTTTGCGATAACACTTGAATGTGTTCCAAGAAGAATTGCATCATATATTACTAAAAAGCTTAATATATCAACTATCGGAATTGGTGCATCAAACGAATGTGATTGCCAAGTATTAGTATGGCAAGATATGACTAATTATGGCAATACAAAGCCAGCTAAATTCGTTAAGCAGTTTGCTAATTTATATGAAGAAGAACAAAAGGCATTTAAAGAGTATAAAGAAGAAGTAGAAAATCAGACATTCCCAAGTAAGGATCATACTTACATTATGAGTGATGAAGATTATCATGAAGCTATAAAAGATTTTGAAGAATAGATTTTAGGAGAAGAGATTATGAGATTAGTTAAGACAATTAAAGAAGTAAGAGAAATAGTTAATGGTTGGAAAAAGGAAGGCTTAAGCGTAGGCTTAGTTCCAACAATGGGTTATTTACATGAAGGTCATGAAAGCTTAATTGTAAAAAGCGTAAGCCAAAATGATAAAACAGTTGTATCTGTATTTGTAAACCCAATCCAATTTGGTCCAAATGAGGATTTAGCTTCATATCCAAGAGATATCGAACACGACAAGGAATTAGTAAAAAATGCTGGTGCTGATTTAATTTTTAATCCAGAACCAGAAGAAATGTATGGTAAACATTTCACAACCTTAGTCAACACAACTGAAGTATCAGAAAATTTATGTGGTGCTAAGCGCCCAGTTCATTTCGGTGGCGTATGTACAGTATTAACTAAATTATTTAATATTGTAAATCCAGAAAGAGCTTATTTTGGTCAAAAGGATGCCCAACAATTAGCTGTTGTAAAAAGATTCGTTAAGGATTTAAATTTCGATATTGAAATTGTTGGTTGCCCTATTATTAGAGAAGCTGATGGCCTTGCTAAATCAAGTAGAAATACTTATTTAAATAAAGAAGAAAGAAAGGCTGCATTAATTTTGTCTAAATCTTTAAAATTAGGTAAAGAAGCTATTTTAAAAGGTGAAAGAAATTCAAGTAAGGTAATTGAAATTATTACTAATAATTTAAATACAGAAAAGCTTGCAAAAGTTGATTATGTATCAATTGTTGATAATGAAAATATTCAATATGTCGATAAAATTGAAGGTGAAATTTTATGTGCCATTGCCGTATATATCGGCAAGACACGACTAATAGATAATTTTATTTATAAATGTGAGGATTAATTATGACTGTAGAAATGCTAAAATCAAAAATCCATAGAGCAACTGTAACAGAGGCAGATATAGATTATGTTGGTTCTATTACAATAGATGCTAATCTACTAGATGAGGCTAATATTTTAGAATATGAAAAGGTTCAAATAGTAGACGTAAATAATGGTTCAAGATTTGAAACATATACAATTAAGGGTGAACGTGGAAGTGGAATTATTTGCTTAAACGGGGCAGCCGCTTTATGTTCAAATGTTGGAGATAAGGTAATCATAATGGCATATGCCAATATGGATATAAATGAGGCTAAAGAATTTAAGCCAACTGTCTTATTTGTTGACGATGACAATAAGATTATTCGCAAATCAAATTATGAAAAATATGGAAAATTATCCGATCAATAGGAGGTAATTTATTATGTTAAAAGGTAAATCTATTTTACTTGGCGTAACTGGTTCTATATCTGCATATAAAATATGTAATTTAGCGTCAATGCTTAAAAAATTACATGCAGATATTCATGTAATTATGACAAAAAATGCAACTAATTTTGTCAATCCAATTACATTTGAAACATTGACAGGAAACAAATGTATTGTCGATACATTTGATAGAGATTTTGAATTTAATGTAGAACATATTGCCCTAGCTAAAAAGTGTGACATTTATATGGTCGCACCTGCAAGCTATAATGTAATTGGTAAGATTGCAAACGGAATTGCAGATGATATGTTAACATCTACAATGGCAGCTTTCACTAAAACTAGAATAATTGCCCCAGCCATGAATACAAATATGTATGAAAATCCTATATTACAAGATAATTTAGAAAAATTAAGAAAATATGGATTTGAAATAATAGATGCATCATGTGGCTATTTAGCTTGTGGAGATACAGGTCGTGGTAAACTTCCAAGTGAAGAAGAATTATTAAATAGAATTTTATATCATGTTTTATATCCACATGATTTAGAGAATAAAAATATTTTAATCACAGCAGGTCCAACTCAAGAAGCAATCGATCCAGTAAGATATATAACTAATCATTCATCTGGTAAGATGGGCTATGCAATCGCAAATAAGGCATATTTACGTGGTGCCAATGTAACATTAATTTCAGGAAGTGTTAACGTAAAAGCAATTAAGGGTATCAATGTAATTGATGTTAAAAGTGCCAAAGATATGTATGAGGCTGTAAAAGACAATTATAAAAATAATGATATAGTAATTATGAGTGCCGCAGTAGCTGATTACACACCTAAAGATTATTCAGATAATAAAATTAAAAAAAATGATAATGACATGTCAATTGAACTTGAGAGAACTTGCGATATTTTAAAATTCTTAGGTGAAAATAAAAAAGAAAACCAAATCGTTGTTGGCTTTTCTATGGAAACAGAAAACCTTGTTGATAACAGCAAGAAAAAATTAATTAAAAAGAATTGTGACATGATTTGTGCTAATTCACTTAATAGTAATAAAACAGGCTTTAAGGCTGATACAAATCAAATTACTTTAATCAAGAAAAACGATATTAAAGAATTGCCATTTGATACTAAAGAAAATTTAGCAATGATGATTTTAGATGAAATAAAGAATTTATAAGGAGACAACTATATGATATTAGCTGTAGATATAGGAAATACAAATATCGTTGTTGGTTTACTTGAAGGAACAACTATTTTAAATTCAGGTAGAATAGCAACTGATAGAAAAAAGACTAATATGGATTTTATTATTCAATTAAAGCTTATGTTGTCTGTTTTTAAGGTAAAAGAAGAAAATATAGATGGTTCTATATTATCTAGTGTTGTACCTGAACTTACAAACCAATTATTTCAAGCTTTAAAGGACTTATTAAATAAAAAGCCATTCGTTGTAGGCCCTGGACTAAAGACTGGTTTAAATATCAAAATTGATAATCCTCAAACATTAGGTGCAGACAGAGTATGTGATGCCGTATGTATAATTGAAGAATATAAAGTTCCTGCAATTATAATTGATATGGGTACAGCCACAACAATTTCAGTAATTGATAAAAACAAGAATCACATAGGTGGTATGATTATTCCAGGAATTAAAACATCTCTTGATTCACTTTCAACTAACGCATCTCAATTACCATACATTTCACTTGAAAAACCAAAAACATTAATTGGTAAAAATACAATTGATTGTATGAAAAGTGGTATTATTTATGGAAATGTATCATTAATTGATGGCTTAATTGACAAAATAAAAGAAGAAATGAATGAAGATTTTGTCCTAATTGCCACAGGTGGATTATCAAGACTAATAATACCTTATTCTAAGCATAAGATTATTTATGACGAGAATTTATTATTAAAAGGATTATATTATATTTATAAGAAGAATGCTTAAGATAAACCCAATCTTTAATAGATTGGGTATTTTTCATTATAATAAATCTATTTTGTGAAAAATATATTATTACAAGTGTAAAATAATTATATTTAGATTATTTATTTATTATAAAAATGTGTTATAATTTTCTTAATAAGGGGAAAATGTATGTATTTAGAAAAAGATTTATATGCTTATGATGTCTTTAAAGACAAAAAAATTGAATATTTGCTGGATCCCTTAACAGGTATTTTAACAAGAGGAAGCTTTGAAGAATTAGTAAATGAATTAATTAAAAAGAAAATTGTATTTACATTATGTATGGCCGATGTTGATAACTTCAAATTAGTTAATGACAACTTTGGACATCATATTGGTGATGAGTGTCTTAAAGAATTTGCAGATAGATTAGTAAAAGCTGTTGGTAGTGATGGTATATGTGGTAGATTCGGTGGAGATGAATTTATATTCGTAGTCTTTGGCGAAGGAACATATGACTCAGCTTATGAAAGAATATCTAAGTTATATAAAGAAACTGATGTTGTAAGAAGTACATATAACTTAAATAATGTTAATATCTTTATTACCGCAACTATAGGATGTGCATCATTCCCTAAGGACGCAACTGAATATAATGAATTATTCTTAAGAACAGATAAAGCATTATATAGAGGTAAGACTAAAGGACGTAATTGTTATATTATATATGTTCATGAAAAGCATAAAGATATCGATGTTCAAATGAAAGAGAACAGTACTATTTATGGTTCGTTGATGAGCATAGACAATCAAATGAATGACAATCTTAATTTACATGATAGAATTAAGAAATTTACTAAAACATTAGTAAAGATGCTAGATATAACAAATGCTGTTATTATTAATAAAGATTTAGAAGAAATCAATTATTTAAATGATAACGTAGTTAAGGTTACTGAATCTGACATAAAAGAAATAGAATATTATTTCGGTCAAGATTTAATAATTCATCCATCATCACTTAGAGAATATAAAGATAATTCTAAATATTTCCTACGTACGTTAGGAATGGCACGTGTTCAAGCAATGTGCGGTATCAAAATTATGAATGGTAAAGAATTTTATGGCTACATATTCTTACACGAAGAACGTCTTGCAAGAATTTGGCAAGATAAAGATTTCTCATTAATGTTATTTATAGGAAAGCTTTTAATCATATCGACATTAAACAATAAGTAAAAGGGAAAATTATTTCCCTTTTTATAATTAAGAAGGTGATTTTTTGAAAAGAATAAGAATTTTAATATTAGCTGTCATGTCAGTATTTTTAATATCTTTGACTAGTTGTGACCTCGGCTTTATGAATGAAAATGATACATTAGTTAATGGTAGTACAAGTATTGTTGAAGAGTCTGCTTCAAAAGAATCTACAACTTCTGAAGAAAAATCTTCGGCAACAAGTGGCAAATCCAATACTAGTGAGGATAAAACATCACAAACAAGCGAAGGTGAAGAATCTAAAACAAGTCAGACACATAGTTCTAGTCAAGAATCTATTGATGAATCAAGTAGTGAATCATCAATAGAATCATCAATAGAATCATCAATTGAGTCATCTAGTGAAGAAATAGTAGATGAGACTGGTGTTTTAGATTTGTTACATGACTATAAAAATGATTATGTATATAAAACTTTAGGCGAAGATACTAATTATGGGACTATTATGCAAGCCGCATATGATCAATATTATGTAGACTGTAAAGAATTCTTGGTATCAGGTGAAGATTTAGAACCAAAGACAATTGGCTCAAATTCATATAACATAATTAGCGCGTTTGAGACTTCAACTACATCTGAACTATACGCGATTTTCTCAACAATTGCAGTGTTTGTTCAAGATAATCCTTTATTTTATTTTTTAGAAACAGGTTATTCTTCATATTCAAGTAAAAGTGGTGGAATTACTAAATATTATGGTTGTATATTGTGTTATGAAGAATATTTAAGTGGAAGTACAAGAGATTCTTTAAACTCAGAAATTGTTTCGTTTAAGGAAGAAGTAGATACTGAAATATCATCATTACTTATAGATGATGAATATCATAGAATTAAAGCAATCCATAATTTATTAATTGATAGAGTAGATTATTCATACGTTACTGATGGTGATGGAAATAAAACAGCTAATAATGCTTCCTATGCTCACAATATTATTGGTGTAGTAAATACAGCTGGTGTAGTATGTGAAGGATATACTAAATGCTATAAA
>JAILIY010000149.1 GCA_024695025.1 Acholeplasmatales bacterium | reverse complement strand
AGATTTTGAGTCTTCCGCGGCTGCCATTACGCCACTTTGGCATAAATGCTAGAATATCTAGCATTTTTTATTTATTACATTTCATCTAAATATTTAATACCTAGTAATCTTAAACCTTCATTAATAACTATTCTTACAGATTTAGCTAATGCTAAATTTGTATTTCTAGTTTTTTCATCATCAACATTAATCTTTTCGACTGAATAGAAATGATTAAATGACGCTGCTAAGGCAAGTAGGTATTTTGCAACTATTGAAGGTGCAGCTTCTTTTGCGGCATTTTCAATATTTAATCTAAATTGACTAACTAATTTAACTAATTCAAAATAATGTGGTTTAGCAAATAAAGTTGCATCAATATTATCAACATCAAATTCTGTATTTTTAAGAATACTTGCTATACGAACTGATGTGTATTGTAAATAAGGGCCTGTTTGTCCTTCAAATTTTACTGCATTTTCAATGTTGAATTCAACATCAGATGCACGATAATTCTTTAAGTCTGCGAATACTATTGCAGAAATACCAACATATTTTGCAATTTCATCTTTGTTCTTTAAATTAGGATTCTTTTCTGCAATAAGATTCTTTGCTAAATTAATTGCTGTCATTAATACATCATATAATTTAACAACATTACCTTTTCTTGTTGATGCTTTTTTACCATCTGTTAGATATAAACCAAAATTGACATGTTCGATTTCATTTGAAAAATCATATCCCATTACATCAATTAATCTCTTTAATTGAACGAAATGAAGTTTTTGTTCATTACCAACAACATATAATATCTTGTTGAATTTATATTCATTCTTACGATAAAATACTGCAGCTAAATCACGAGTGATATATAAAGAACCACCATCGCTTCTTTTGATTAATGCTGGTGGAATATCATCACCTAATTTAACAATTTTAGCGCCGTTGTCTTCAATTAATAATCCTTTGTTTTCTAATTCTTCAACAACAGGATCCATCTTATCATTATAGAATGCTTCACCATTATATGAATCAAAATCTATTTCTAATAAATCATAGATTTGTTTAGATTCTTTTAATGATTCTTCTCTAATCCATTTCCATAAATCTAAATATTCAGGATTCTTTAATTCCATTTGACGGAATGCTTCACGAGCTTCATCTTCAAGTTGAGGATCATTTTCAGCCTCTTGATGGAATTTAACATACAATTTAGTTAATTCACTGATTGGGTCATTCATTATTACTTCTTTGTTGCCCCACTTTTTGTATGCGACAATCATCTTACCAAATTGAGTACCCCAGTCACCTAAATAATTAATGGCGTAAGTGTTATATCCACACTTTTGTAATATTAATTTAATTGAATTACCAATCATAGTTGATCTTAAATGACCAATAGAAAAGCTCTTTGCGATATTAGGGCTTGAATAATCTAATGTGACATTTAATCCATCACCGATATTTGATGTACCATAATTTGAATTTTGTTTAATAGCTTCTTTAATGATGTTTACTGCAAGTAAAGATTTATCAACAAACAAATTGACAAATGCGCCTACAGGCTTGATTTCTAAAATAGGTAAATCAGATGATTTAATAATTGAAACAGCCTCATTTACAATTTCAGGCATAGGCTTTCTAAGTGCTTTTACAACAGTAAACATTGGGATAGAAATATCACCAAGTTCTGCCTTTTTAGGCTCTTCAACAACGATTGAAATATTTTCATTATAATTATTTTTATAATATTCTTCTATTAATTTTTTTAATTCTAATTTAATATTTTCTATCATAAAATCACTCCAATAAATTTTAAGGCCAGGATTAACCTAGCCTTAAACTTAATTCTTATTTAATCTATCAACGTTTTCAAAGCTAAATGCTTTTGTGATATATGCAGTCCAATTATATTTTGATGATTCATCTTGTTGAGTATTAAATAATAACTCACCATTTTTAAATACTAATAATGTTGGCTTATCTGTTACAGTCATGTCAAATTCTTTTGAATCATCACTAACTTTTACATTAATTTTTTCTTCATAAGCATTAATTTTATCTTTGAACACTTTAGTGTCATCATCGCCATTTTTCTTAGCTTCTTCAATATAATCATCATAGAATAAATATACTTTTGAAATATCATATTTTTCTTCATCACATGCTTGATTAATGTAATATAGTTGTTCTAGGTAAGTAGAATTTGTTAATGAACCATAAAAAACATATGTATATTTATCTTTAGATGCTAGACTCTTAACTTTATTAACTTTCTTTGAAATTCCACCACCAATTACACTGAAATGATGATCTTTATCTAATGTGTAATAAGAAGTTGAATTTTCTGAATTGTAATCTGTAATTGCATCATTTAGTTTTTCAAGTTGTCTTGATGACTTAGATGGTACAGATAAACCAATTGTCGCAACTAAAATTACAACTAAAAATATAATTAAGAATAACAATTCTTTTGTAAATTTAAATTTTACTCTATTACGTCTACTTTTTGATGCCATTTTATAAAAACTCCTTGTATATATAATATACATTCATAACTAAAATCCATTTTATTATAACAAATTTACATTTTAATATCAACTATTTTTTTATTTCAATAAATTTTAAAGATAAACATAGAGTCCAAAAGTAAATTCTTGGGTCAAAATGGTATTGAGAATAGTTGTCAAATGTTATATAATTTATATAAGAAAACAACAATTTCTAAATAAATAATGGGGTGATGCTCGTGAAAGTATTAATTTGCGCAAGTGAGGGTGCACCGTTTGTAAAAACTGGTGGTCTTGCTGACGTAATAGGTGCACTTCCAAAGGCACTTGTAGAAAATGGTGTTGATTGCCGTGTAATAATGCCTTATTACAAAAAAATCAAAGATCAAAATATTGCAGAATATAAAGGTTATGCATATGTAAGAATCGGTCAAAGAATGGAATATGTTGGTGTATTCCACTCAAATAAAAATGGTGTTGATTTTTATTTTATTGACAACGATAGATATTTCTATAGAGAAGGTCTTTATGGCTATGGTGATGATGGAGAAAGATTTGCATTCTTCGATTTTGCTGTTTTAGAAGCTATCAAGGTAGTTGATTTCATTCCAGATTTACTACATTGTAACGACTGGCAAACAGGTTTAATACCATATGTTAAAAAGAGTAATTATTGGCAATATCCAGAATATAGTAAAATGAAAACTGTATTCAGTATTCACAATATTCAATATCAAGGTATATTCCCTTTAGATATGATGTCAATATTATATATGCCATATTCTTCTTCTTTGGAATTTGGCAATTGCTTAAACTTTATGAAAACTGCAATTATGGAGGCAGATTCAATTACAACTGTTTCTCCTTCATATAAGGATGAAGTATTAACTGATTATTATGGATATAATTTAAATAATGTATTAGGATTAAGATACTTTAATTTTATGGGTATTTTAAATGGTATCGATACTGTTAAATATGACCCAGCTACTGATAAAAACATTTATAAGAATTATTCAGTAAAGAATTTCAAAGCTGGTAAGGCAGCTAACAAAAAAGCTTTACTTGAAGAATTTGGACTTGATTCAAATGAAGATGTTCCTCTTTTTGGTTTAGTATCAAGATTAGTTGAACAAAAAGGTATCGATTTATTGATGCCAATAATCGATGATGTCATTTGGAACAGCAATGCAAAATTCATTCTAATGGGTAGTGGAGATTCAGCTTATGAAGATTTCTTTAGAACATTAGAAGGAAGATATCCTGAAAGATTCAAATGTTATATCGGATACAGTGATCCAATCGCACAAAAAATTTATGCAGGCTGCGATTTATTCTTAATGCCTTCTAAATTTGAGCCTTGTGGATTAGGTCAAATGATTGCGATGAGATATGGTACACTTCCACTTGTAAGAGAAACTGGTGGTTTAAAAGATACTGTAGAATCTTATAACCAATACACTGGTACAGGTACAGGATTCTCATTTACTAATTTCAACGCACATAATCTTAAAGATGTTATGTTTTTAGCAATTAACTTATACAACAATAATAAAGAAGGATTTAATAGTTTAGTAAAACAAGCTATGGAAAAAGATTATAGCTGGAATACTTCTGCTAAAACATATATCGAATTATTTAAAAATGTAATTAATAGTTAATAGGAGGAAAATAGATGGAGACATTAGCTTTAATTTTAGCAGGTGGCCGTGGTTCAAGATTAGATATTTTATCTGAACGTCGTAGTAAACCTGCTGTACCATTTGCAGGTAAGTTTAGAATAATTGACTTCGCCTTATCAAATTGTACAAATTCTGGTATTTACCAAATTGGTATTTTAACACAATACCTACCATTATCACTTAACGAACACATCGGTGTTGGTAAGCCTTGGGACTTAGACAGACGTGATTCATTTGTAACACTTCTACAACCTAACAACTCTTGGTATAATGGTACTGCAGATGCAATTAGAAAAAACTTGGAATTCGTAAAGAGATATGCATCTAAATATGTATTAATTTTATCAGGTGATCACATTTATAAAATGGATTATTCAAAATTAATCGAACAACACAAGAAAACAGGAGCTGACTTAACAATCGCTGCTAAGATTGTCCCTATGGAAGAAGCTTCTAGATTTGGTATTCTTGAAGCAGATGAAACTTTAAGAATTAACAAATTCGTAGAAAAGCCAAAGAATCCTCAATCAAATAAAGCTTCTATGGGTATTTATGTATTCTCAACTCAAGCTTTAATTGACGCTATCGAAGCTCATCCTGAAATCGATGATTTAGACTTCGGTATGCATATTATTCCTGAAATGATTAACACTAAGAAAGTATATTGTTACGAATATTATGATTATTGGAAGGATGTAGGAACATATGATTCTTACATGGAGGCTAACCTTGAATTATGTCATGATACTTCTTTAGATTTATATGATCCTAAGTGGAAGATTTATACAAAGAGCGAAGATTTACCACCAGTTAAGGTTGGTGAAACTGCTACTATCAAGACTTCACTTGTATCTAATGGTTGTAAGATTGATGGTGATGTTGAAGATTCAGTATTATCACCAGGTGTTATCGTTGGTGAAGGTTCTTGTGTAAAGAATTCAGTAATCTTAAATGATGTTAAGATTGGTAAAGGCTGTAAGATTGAAAATGCAATTATCGATAAGGAAACTGTAATTGGTGATAATTCAGTTATTGGTTTTGGCGATGACTATACTGCAAATAAAGATAATCCAAAAGTATTATCAAGTGGTCTTAACGTTATCGGTAAGAAATTATTATTACCAAAAGGATTAGTTGTTGAAAGAAACGTTCGTATCTTCTCTTCTGCAAACCCTAAAGAAATAACTGTTAAACATATTAAATCAGGAGATACTTTAAAATAATGAAAAAGCCAAGGCTATTTATAGTCTTGGCTATTTTTTTATAGTTCTTCTTTTCTTTTTCTTTTGATCGTTTTTCTTTAATCTTTTGGCAAGGTCATCTATTTGAGCTTGTCTTTTTTTCTTATATCCTGGTTTTACTTTATTAGACTTAGGTATATATTTTGAAGCTTCAAGTTCATAATTAGTAGTTGGCTTTACCCTTTGTTGACGAGTATTTCTACCTTTATATTCAACTAATTCGCCGCCTTTTATTTCATAATATTTAGGCTTGATACCTTTCTTATTCAAAAAGTCTAAATATTCATCATCTAAATCTTCATAAAAACTATATACTATACCATCACTATACATTCTACCTGTTCTACCTGATCTATGTAAATAGAATTCATAATCACCTGGAAGTTCAAAATTGATGATGTGGCTAACACCTTGTATATCGATACCACGAGCGGCTAAATCAGTGGCCACTATATATTGATATTTTAATTTTTTTGCATCCTCAAGTACTCTTTTTCTTTCTCTTGATGTTAAATCACCGTGCATAGAACCAACAAAATATCCTAAAGAATTTAATCTTGATACGACATTGTTTACATTTTCTTTTTTGTTTACGAAAATAATGCATAAGTATGGATTAATATTTTTAAGTAATGCTTCTAAAACATCTAATCTCTCTTTATGTTTAAGCGGAAGCCAGATATGTTCGATTTTATTATCATTTGTATTTTTAATATCAACTAAGCTTACATTAGTCATATATTTTTTCAAAAATGGTAATATTTCTTCTCTCATAGTTGCACTAAAGAACATAAATCTTGCACTATCAATTACATTACATATTGAATCTACTTCGTCGATGAAGCCTGATTCAAATGTCATATCTACTTCATCTACAATCAAATATTTGGATGTGTAGATTTTAAGTACATTGTTATCGATAGCTAAATCCTTTATTTTACCTGGAGTACCAATTACTATTTGAGGATTTTTATTATTTAATTTTGCAATTTCACGCTCTCTGTCGGTACCTGATATAAATAATTTAATATTTATAGCCTTTGGACAAAAAGATGCGATGTGTTGAGCCATCTTATATATTTGTTGAGCTAATTCCTTAGTAGGGGCGATAATAGTTGAAAATACTTCTTCTTTATCTTCATCTAAATCATTAAAAATAGGAATTAAAAAGGCATGTGTCTTACCGCTACCTGTCTTACTTTTGGCCAATATATTCTTTTCTGTTTTCAATTCTTCAAAAACTGATTTTTGAACATCTGTAAAAGATTCGAATTTTAAATCTTTTAAAGCTCTAACTATATAATCTTTTAATTCATATCCATCAAATTGCATATAATCACTTCCATTTCAAAATCAATTAAGTTTATCATTTAAAAATGAAAAACACAAACTAATTTTTATCATTTTTTATATATAATGCGTTTTTACCATATTTAGATTGGAATTCTTTAATAATTTTATCGATATTTTTCTTCTTTTGGTCTATATCTAAATAAGTAAATAAATTATATTCTTCTTCAATTTGGTCTTCTTTTATCAAATTAGATAGGCCACAGCCTATTAATCTATATTCTAAATCTTTAAAATTATCACTTATTAATTCATATATTAAATCATTAAATAAATATGGATCTTGGCTATATTCATCTAACGTTTTTTGTCTTGTGATAGTTTTAAATTGCGTGTCCCTCAATGTTATATTTACAGTTTTATAATAATATTTTTCATCAATTAATCTATTAAATACACTTCTTGATAATTTTCTTATTTCAAGCATACATTCATCAACGGATGTAATGGGTCTATCATAAGTTCTCATTTCTGATATACTTTTAGATACGCTATATTTATCTGGGTCTACTATATTAGTTGAATTACCAGTTAAGGCATTATATGCGTAAACAAAGGTGTTTTCACCAACTAAATCGATTACTTTAAACCTGTTATCTGGATTCATAAAATCACCTATAGTTTTGATACCACTGTCAATTAATCTAGGGTAAGTTTTCTTACCTATTCCATAAATATCTTTAACAGATAATTTATATAAAATATCTTTTATTTCTCTTATTCTAATTACTGTAATACCTAATGGCTTTTTTATATCACTTGCCATTTTGGCTAAGAATAATGTGGGTGCGATACCAATTGAACATTTTAGTTGATATTCTTTTACAAGTCTTTCTTGAATTTCTTTTGCCACATCTAAAGGATGTCTTGTTTTAGATATTAAAGTCATATCAGCGTAAACTTCATCAATTGAGGCAACTTGAATAATATTTGTGTATTCTTTAATTAAATTGACAAATTTATAATGATAATCAATATAATGTTGATAATCTAAATGTATTACTAAAAGGGAAGGTAATTTATGGTATGCTTCTATTGTAGGCATAGCTGAATGTATTCCATATTTTCTAGCTTCATATGAGGCAGTTGATAAAACACCCTTTGTAGTACCTTCTCTACCTATGGCAAAGGCCTTACCCTTAAGTGATGGGTCTAATATTTCTGCCACACTACAAAAATAAGCATTCATATCTATATGAAATATTATTCTTACCTCATTTTTATTTTTTTCCATTACTATCTTCCTTTTTTAAAAAAATTATTATATAATAATAAAGATTATTGTTATTATAACATTTTTTATGAAGTAGGTGAAGATTTATGGCTTATAAGAATCAAAATTATAAAAAGAATGCAAAGAAAAATAAAAATAAGAAAAATTATGATTTACAAAAATCTAGCGGTGAAGAAACAGAACTTGATAGATTAAAAAAACAATACTCAAACCCTACTCACTCAGTACCAGGTAAAATTATCGTTGGTATTCTTGCAATATTAATGCTATGTAGTGGTTTATTAACTTTAATACTAATTCTAGCAATGAGAGGTTGTAATTAATTTATATCTTCTATCAATCGATAGAAGATTTTTTAACTATTAATATGATAAAAATTGTAACAATTGATTTAGATGGTACATTATTTGATAATGTAAAAAACATTTCAAAACAGAATATAGAAGCTATTAAAAAATGTAAAGAATTAGGCGTTAAGATTGTAATCGCGACCGGTCGTCCTATTTCAGGTGTTATGCCTGTTTTAAAAAGATTAGGTCTTACTACTACTGACGATTATTGTATTATTTATAACGGCTCTAAAGTATTAAATGTAGGAACTAAAGAAGAAATCTTTAGTACTACTATTACCGGTAAGACTGTTAAAGAATTATATGATGAATCTTTAAGATTAAATGTCAATTTCCACGCATTTAGAAAGAATGAAGAATTAATAACACCTAAGCATAATCCATATACAGATGTTGAGGCTACTATAAATGGTATTGATGATATCTTATTTGATATTAAAAATGTCAAAGATGATGATGAATTCTTAAAGGCTATGATGGTAGATGATAAAGATAATCTAGATATGGTAGAAAAGAATATCAATCCTATATATAATGAAAAATATTCTATGGTAAGAAGTGCTAAGATTTTTTTGGAATTCTTAAATAAAGAAACTGATAAAGGTAAAGCCTTAGAACAATTAGCTAAATATTTAGATGTAAATATGAAAGATACTATGGCTATTGGTGATGCAGGAAACGATATATCAATGATTAAACGTGCAGGTTTAGGCGTTGCTATGAAAAACTCATTTAAAGAAGTTTTAGATATATGTGACTTTGTTACATTATCTAATGAAGAAAGTGGAGTAGCATACGCACTACACAAATTTATCATTGATAAATAATTTTTCTACAATTATTGACATTTTTGTGAATAATTAATATAATTAAGCGGAAAATTAAAAAGGAATGATTTAAATGAAAATTTTTGTAGATAGTGGTTCTTCTATTAAATTTGATGAAAAAGAAAAATATAATGTTGAAATTATACCACTTAAGATTCTTTTAGGTGATAAAGAATATTTTGATGATGGTAAAGATTTAACATTTGATGTATTTTATGATTATTTAATGAACAACAAGACTTTTCCAAAGACTTCTCTTCCAACATTAGTTGAAGTTGAAAAGAAAGTTAATGAAATAACTAAAACTGAGGATGTAATTATTTTAACAATTTCATCACAAATATCATCAACTCACAATTCTTTTAAGACAATGTTTGAAGATAATAAAAGAGTAAAAGTTATTGATTCAATGTGTGCTGTAGGTGGTATGAGATTAATCGTTGATTTAATCAACAAAAATAAAGACAAATCTTTAGATGAAATCGAAGCATTAGTAAATGATTTTATCCCACATATTAGAATTATGGCTATACCAGAAACATTAAGTTATCTACTAAAGGGTGGTAGATTATCAAAAACTGAATGGTTAATTGGTTCTATTTTACAAATCAAGCCTATAATCGGCTTTAAACATGGTAAAGTTAGAGTAGTAGAAAAAACTCGTGGCATTAAAAAAGGTATGAAGGCTATCGTTGAAGCTTTAGATGAACTTGAAGTAGATGAAAACTATGATATAGTTGCCTCATATACATACAATGATGAAAATCTAAAAACTTTAATTGAAATGACACCTGATAAATATAAACCATTAATAAGATCTTATGACAATTTAGATCCAGCAATCGCGGCTCACTGGGGTCCAAATGCGTTTGGATATATATTTGTAAGTAAAAAATAAAGTTCACATTGTGAACTTTTTTTATTGTTTTTTATATTCTAATAATTCTTTTGCGTGATTTAAGGCAGTTATTGAAATCTTATCGCCAGATAACATTCTAGCTATTTCTTCTATTCTTAAATCTCCTTCTAAATCTTTTATAACTGTATGTGTTCTATCATTTACAGTCTCTTTATAAATATGTTTGTGGTAATCGCCATATGAAGCTACTTGTGGTAAATGAGTAATTGCTAAAACTTGATTCTTTTTACTTATTTCATTCATCTTTTTAGCTATTTTTAAGGCAGTGACACCAGATACACCTGTGTCAATTTCATCAAAGATTATCAAATCACATTTTAAATCATTTAATAATGCTGATTTAAATGCCAACATGACTCTAGACAATTCACCACCACTGGCAACTCTAGACAATTCTTTGACTGGTTCTCCTCTGTTGAATGAAACATAAAAATTGATACAGTCGACTCCATTTTGATTAAAAATATTTTTATTTAATGGATCATCATATTTAATTTCATTGAATCTTATTTCAAAATTAGTATCTTCTAAATCTAAATCTTTACATTCAATTACTAATTTTTTTTCTAATTCAGCAGATATTTTCTTTCTATATGAAGTTAATTTATTAGCTGAATCAGATAATTTATTATATTCATCAATTAATTTATTTTTATTTTCATTTAATACTTCATCATAATTTTCACTTAAAGATA
>JAILIY010000102.1 GCA_024695025.1 Acholeplasmatales bacterium | reverse complement strand
TCAAGGAAATGTAATTTCTTGGAGTAGTGCTGGTGCATTAGGCTTTAAGGGTAGTCGTAAATCAACTCCTTTTGCCGCACAAATGGCTGCTGAAGCTGCTGCAAAGAGTGCAGTAGATCAAGGTGTAGCTAAGGTAGAAGTATCAGTAAAGGGACCTGGTCAAGGTAGAGAAGCTGCAATTCGTTCTTTAACTGTTGCTGGTTTAGAAATCACAGCAATTACTGATGTTACACCAGTTCCACATAATGGTTGTCGTCCACCAAAGAGACCTAGAGGTTAATTAGTATTTTTTTAAACTTAATAAATAATTTTAACTTAATTAATAGAAAACAGGAGGCCATTAATGAAAGATTTAAAATTTGAAAAACCAAACACTAGTGTTGAAGAAATCGCAGAAAATGGAAATTATGGTAAATTCGTAATTTCTCCACTTGAAAGAGGCTTTGGTCTAACAATTGGTAATGCGTTAAGAAGAACTTTAATGTCTTCTCTACCTGGTGCTGCATTTGTTAATGTAAAAATTGATGGTGCAGAACACGAATTCCAAAATATTGATGGAATCGTAGAAGATGTAATTACAATCATTCTTAATTTAAAGAAGGTTGTATTATCAGTTGATTCAGATGATCCAAATTTCGAGAGAATTGTAGAAATATCACATGGTCAAGGCGAAGTAACAGCTGCAGATATCATTCATGACAATGATATTAAGGTTATTAATCCTGATCAACATATCGCTACAGTTGCAGAAGGCGGAAACCTTCGTATGTTCTTAACAGTAAGATGTGGTGTTGGTTTTGTAAGCTCTGTTTTAAATAAGGAATATTCAAAGAGCGTTGGCGTTATCGCAATCGATTCTATTTATACTCCTATTGTAAACGTGGCATTTGATGTACAAAAAACTCGTGTGGAAAACGATAATGATGCTAAATATGATAAGTTAATTATTGAAGTTACAACAAATGGTTCAATTACTGCTAAGGAAGCTTTAGCAATTGCATCCAAGATGATGATTGAACATTTACAAGTTGTAGTTGAATTAAGTGAAAAAGCATCACAAACTGATTTCATGATTGAGGCTGAAGATGATAATCAAAACCGCAAGCTTGAAATGACAATTGATGAATTAGATTTAACAGTTCGTTCATATAACTGTTTAAAGAGAGCAAACATTAATACTGTAGCTCAACTTTCTGAAAAATCAGAAGAAGACATGATTAAGGTACGTAACCTTGGTAGAAAGTCTTTGAAGGAGATTAAGGAAAAGCTTGAAACTTTAGGTTTAAGCTTTAAGAAAAACTAAGCTGAAAAGGAGAAATAATCATGGCTTATAGTAGATTACGTCGTAGTTCAGACCAAAGAAAAGCATTACTTCGTGACTTAGTTACAGATTTAATTTTAAATGGTCAAATTGAAACTACTCTTGCAAAAGCAAAAGAATTAAAGAGATTAGCTGATAAGATGGTTACTTTAGGTAAGACAAATACATTAGCTTCTCGTAGACAAGCTGCTTCATTCATCCGTTTTGAAAAGGATACTGAAGGTAATTTTGCAGTACAAAAGCTTTTCAATGATATCGCACCTAAATTTGCAAACAGAAACGGTGGTTACACTCGTGTAATCAAGACTGGTTTCCGTCGTGGTGATTCAGCACCTCTTGCAATTGTTGCATTTGTTGAATAATAAAATTATGCACTTCCATAAGGAAGTGCTTTTTTTACTTTTAGGGTGTAAAAAAATCAAAAAAATGAGTTGAATTATATATAAACATTAATAAAAAAGTATGTTATAATTGTTTATATAATGATTAAATAAGGAGAACATATATGAATTTAAAGAATTTTGATTCTGAAATTAGTAATGCAATTGATAAAGAGTTAGAAAGACAAAGAACTCACATTGAATTAATAGCTTCAGAAAATTTCGCATCTCGTGCTGTAATGGAAGCACAAGGTTCAGTTTTAACTAACAAATACGCTGAAGGTTACAGTGGTAAAAGATATTATGGTGGTTGTGAAAACGTAGATGTTGTTGAAACAATCGCTATTGAAAGATTATGCCAATTATTTAATGCAAAATTTGCAAATGTTCAACCACATTCAGGTGCAAGCGCAAACTTAGCTGCATACAATGCAATCTTATTACCTGGTGATAAGATTTTAGGTATGTCATTAGATGCTGGTGGACATTTAACTCATGGTTATAAAGTAAATTTTTCTGGTAAGATTTATCAAGCAGTTAACTATGGTTTAACAGCTGATGGTTTTATCGATTATGATAAAGTAGAAGAAATCGCACTTAATGAATTACCTAACGTAATTGTTGCAGGTGCAAGTGCTTATCCAAGAATTATCGATTTCAAGAGATTTAGAGAAATCGCTGATAAGGTAACACAAAAAGCAGGTCGCCAATGCTTCTTTATGGTAGATATGGCTCACATTGCTGGCTTAGTTGCTGCTGGATTACATCCAAATCCAATTGAATATGCTGATATCGTTACATCAACAACTCACAAGACTTTAAGAGGTCCAAGAGGCGGTATCATTTTAACTAATGATGAAGCATTAGCTAAGAAGATTAATTCAAGCGTATTCCCAGGATGCCAAGGTGGTCCTTTAATGCATGTTATCGCTGCTAAGGCTGTAGCATTCAAAGAAGCTTTAGATCCATCATTTAAGGTATACGCTAAGCAAATCGTTGCAAACTGCCAAGCATTAGCTAACGAATTAAAGAAGTTAGGCTATAAGCTTGTATCTAATGGTACAGATAACCATTTAATATTAGTTGATATTTATGGTAGTGTAGGTGTTACTGGTAAGAAAGCTGAATCAATCTTACACGCTGTTAATATTACAACTAACAAAAACGCAATTCCAGGAGATACTCAAAAGCCAACTGTTACATCAGGCTTAAGATTAGGAACTGCAGCCATGACAACTAGAGGATTTAAAGAAGCAGAAATGGTTAAGGTTGCAAATTGGATTGATAGAGCATTAAGAAATAAAGACAACGAAGAAGAATTAGCAAAGATTCAAGCTGAAGTAGTTGAATTAATGAAGAAGCATCCATATTTAGCTGACTAATAAAAAACAACTTTAAGAAAGAAAAAATAAATTAGATAGGGGGATTAATTAGATGATTGCTAAAACTAGACAAATAGCTAACATCAGACGTCTAACTAACAGTTTACCAACAGTTAGATACGTTGACACAGAGTTTGTATATATAGCATTAACTAATGCTCGTTGTGCAACTGGTGAATCGTATGTAAAAGTTGGAGACAAAGTTAAAATGGGTCAAAAAATTGGTCTAAGAAAAGGACCATTCTTCGAACAACCTATTCACGCAACTGTTTCAGGCGAAGTGGTAGACTTTGTTAAGAAATTTCATAGAAGTGGTAAGCTAACAGAATTCGTTAAGATTAAAAACGATATGCAAAACACATATGATGAAAGCATTAAGGAAAGAACAGATGAAGAAATCAAAAAATTAACTAGAGAAGACTTTGTTGAAATCACAAAGAATTGTTCTTTGGTTGGTTTAGGTGGTTCATCATTCCCAACTTATATTAAGTTCCAAACAACAGACCCAATCGATATAATTTGTATCAACGGTGTTGAATGTGAACCATATTTATCAGCTGACCACAGAATGATAATGGAACATCCAAGAAGAATTATTCAAGGTTGTTTATATGCTCTTCAAGCATTTAATGCTAAAAGAGTAGTAATTTGTGTAAAGAAAAAATATGACGATTTATTTGATACATTGTCAGCAGAATTAACAAGATTCCCTGACGCCCCAGTATCAGTAAAGCGCGTTGGTAATTATTATCCTCAAGGCTGGGAAATCGAAATGATTAAAACTGGTCTTGGCGTTAAGGTACCTGCTGGTGTATTACCTGCAAAATTAGGAATCATGGTATTCAATGTTTCTACAATTGCTGGTTTATACCGTGCTATTAAATGGAATGAACCTGTTATGAAGAGAAATTTCACATGTACAGGTGATGGTGTTAAAACACCTACAAACTTCCGTGTAAGAGTTGGTACATCACTTAAGGAAGTAATTGATCAATGTGGTGGTTATACTGATGATTGTGATAACAAGGTATTAATTTTAGGTGGACCTATGATGGGTGCTAACCTTGTTAGAGACGATGCAGTAATAACTAAGACATGTACATCTTGTATTATTTTAAATGAAAAGAAGGATGTAGAAGAACCTTGTGTTAGATGTTCATCTTGCGTATATTCTTGTCCTGCTGGATTACAGCCAGTACAAATTATGCAAGCTGTAAAGAATAACGATAAGGAAGCTTTGAAAACTAAATTAAATATTAGAGCTTGTATCTTATGTGGTATGTGTTCTTATACATGTACATCTAAGATCCATTTAACAGATTATTGCCGTAAGGCAAAGAAAATGGCTATGTAGGGAGGGATAAGAGATGAAGTTAGTTCCACAATCTGCTCCTTATATAAGGAAGAATGTATCTGTTTCAAGAATGATGCTTGATGTTATAATTGCATTAATGCCTATTTCACTTTTCGCAATGATTTATTATGGATGGGATTCAATTTATGTATTTATAATATCTATAGCAACTATGTTATTCTCTGAACTATTAATAAATATGTTTATTAAATGGCCTAAGGGAATGAAATTTAAAGAATTCTTTTCAAAAGAAGGCTTTGGTAAAGTAAAAGCCACTTATACTATAAATAATTTTTTAGCTCCACTTATTAGTGCATTAATATTTGCATTAATTATGCCTGCTGGTGTAAGACCATATGTTGTTTTAGTTGGTGCTTTATTCGGTATGGTAGTTGGTAAGATGGTATTTGGTGGTTTAGGTAGCAATATCTTTAACCCTGCCGCAGTAGGTAGAGTATTTACTATGGTATGCTTCGGTGATGCAGTTGGTTCTGCAAATAATATCGATGCCGCAGCAGGTGCTACTCCACTTGGTTTTACAAGTCAAGCAGTTGACGGTGTTAAATCTTTTGGAAATATTCAAGCTTATAAATTAGTAGATTTATTTATAGGTAATGATATCGGCGGTACTATGGGTGAAGGCTGTAAGGTTTTAATCCTAGTTGGTGCTTTATACTTATTCGCAAGAAGAAGTGCTGATTTAAGATCTACATTAAGTTATTTATTATCATTTGCACTTGTAATGTTTGTAGCTTGCTTAAGCTTCAAATTAACAGATGCAGGTGAAGATTCTAATCTATTTAAGATTTGGTTATATCAAATCCTTGCTGGTGGTGTAATCTTTGCTGCTGTATTTATGGTTACAGACCCAGTTACAAGTCCAACATCAAAGTTCGGACGTGTATTATTTGGCGCAACTGCTGGTATGATTACTGCTTTAATTAGAGTAGTAGGTTCTTATCCAGAAGGTGCTGCATTCTCAATTTTAATCGTTAATATGCTTACTCCAACTATCGACTACTTAATGCGTGGTAAGCCTAACAAATACACAGTTAAACAATGTATTTTCTTAGCTTGCACAACAGTCCTAGTATGTGTTATCGTATCTAATCAAGTGATGGGAGGTTGGTTCTAATGAAATATTTAAAGATCTCATCAGTATTAGCCTTAATCTCACTAGTTTGTGCAGTAATTCTTGCAGGTATTAACTTACTTACAAAGGATAAAATTGAACAAAACGAAACAGATAAGAAAAACGATACTATCCAAGCTATTTATAGCGATTATGATAGTAGTAAATCTCAAATTCAATCTAAGAAGGATTTAAAACAATATGATAGTTATTCATCAGTAGTTGATGAAAGAATTATCGCTTGTAATACAACAGGTACAGTACTTGGCTATTTATATACAGTTAGTGGTTCAAATTCATATGGTAATATTTCACTTATGGTTGCCTTAACTGAAACAGATGGTAAAGTATTAGTACAACAAGTAGAATTCCTTGAAAATTCAGAAAGTTTCGCTTCAACAGTAGATACATGGTTAAAGAATAATTTTGTATCTAAGGGAACTGAAGTACATGAAGGTGGCTTCGTATCAAAGAGTGGTTCTGGTACAGTTAAGTCATATGAAGAATTAGCAAGCGTAGATACATCTTGTGGTGCTACTTACGGTGCTAAAACATGTATGGAATTAATTGAAGCAGCTTGTAAATTAGAAAAGGAGGTAAAGTAGTATGGAAAAGACTAAAAAACAACCTTCTAAGTCTAAACAAGCATTTATTGCTGGTATTATTTCAGAAAACCCTACATTCGTATCACTTTTAGGTATGTGTCCTACACTAGCTACTACAAAATCTTTAGAAGCAGCAGTAGGTATGGGTCTATTAGTTATATTGACATTAATATGTTCTAATACTATTATTTCATTATTACGTAAGGTTATTCCTGCAGAAGTTAAAATTCCTTGTTACATCCTTATAATCGCAACATTCGTTACAATTATTAAGATGTTTACACAAGCTTATTTACCTGATTTATATTCAAGTTTAGGTACATTTATCACATTAATCGTTGTTAACTGTATCATTTTAGGTAGAGCAGAAGCATTCGCTTCTAAAAATGGTCCTGTGGCATCATTCTTTGATGGCTTAGGTTCAGGTATCGGCTTTACATTAGCTATTTGCGTTATCGCAATTATTAGAGAAATTTGTGGTACAGGTGCATTATCATTTGGTGTATATTTCCCAGTTGGTGCACAATACATTTTCCACTTAATTCCTGCAAAATATGCATTATCAATATTTGTTCAATCAGCTGGTGGTTTTATCACTTTAGGTCTTGTACTTGCATTCCTTGCTTGGAGAAAGGCTGTTAAGGATGATAAGAAGCTTGCTTTAGAAAAAGCACGTATTGAGGAATTAAAAGCTAAGAAGGCTGCTCAACTTAAAGAAAAAGCAGAAGCTGAGGCTAAGGCTAAGGCAGAAGCTGAGGCAAAGGCTAAGGCTGAAACTCCTAAAAATGATGATGTAGCAGTTGAAGATATAAAGGTTGATGCCCCTAAAGAGGAAGCTAAAGAACAACCAAAGGCAGAGGAGCCAAAAGCCGAAGAAAAAGCTGATGCTTCAAAGCCAGAATTAAATAAGGAGGTAGCATAGTATGGGTGATACAAATGTTGTTATTGTGTTTATATTAGCCATTTTAAATGCGATGATAATTAACAACGTTACATTATCTCGTTTCTATGGTGTATGTCCTTTCCTTGGTGTTTCAAAAAAGACTAGTGGTGCTTTAGGTATGGGTGTTGCAGTTATCGTAGTTATTCTAATTGCTTCCCTTGTTTGTTGGCCAATTTATCAATTACTAAAGGCTGCTAACATTGAATTTATGGATACAATTACTTATATTTTAGTAATCGCATCTTTAGTTCAATTACTTGAAATGATTATTAAGAAATATTCACCATCTTTATATAAGACATTAGGTGTTTATTTACCACTTATTACAACAAACTGTGCTGTATTAGGTGTTGCAACTGATAATAACGTATTATCTTTCTCTGACTCAATGGCTAACGCTATTGGTACAGGTGTAGGATTTGCTTTAGTTATCTTTATTTTCTCTACTATAAGATATAGATTAGATGCTTCTAATACTCCAAAGGCATTTAAGGGTATTCCTATCGCGTTAATTACAGCCGCTTTAATGGCTTTAGCGTTCTTAGGATTCTCAGGTATGATTTAATAGATGAGCCAAACTACAGCGTTAGTTTTATCTATAATACTTATTGCGATATTCGTAATAATATTTATAGTATCATTTGTTATTAATCGTAAAACCCCTAAGCCAAAGGGTTGTGAAGATATTCTAATTAGTGAAGAAAATTGTATGGGATGTCAAATTGAAAGCTGTGCTGTTAAGCAAAAGCTAGACATCGAAAAAATAAAAGAAGAACTAGAGGAGGATAAATAATATGTCAATATTATGGGCTGCGTTAATTTTAACTGTTCTTGGTCTATTATTTGGATTAGGTCTTGCTATCGCAAGTAAAGTATTCCATGTAGAAGTAGATACGAGAGTTGAGGATATTACAAAAATGCTTCCTAATGCTAACTGTGGTGCTTGTGGTTTCCCAGGCTGCGCAGGTTTTGCTGAAGCTATCGTTGAAGGTAAGGCTGAAAACTTAAGCCAATGTAAACCTGGTGCTAAATCAGGTAAGCCTGAAATGATTAGAAAATATTTGGATGAACATCCAAATCCAGATGGAAGCGTAAATCCAATCAAAATTAAGTAAAAAAAATAGTTCTTACCGATTTGGTAAGAACTTTTTTTATTTTTTGTTTCTATTAAATTCTATTTGATTAGTCATTAAATCATTGAAATCTGTTTCGTTTTCTTCAACTAAATCATATTCAGTTGCGATTTCATAGAAGATATCTGTTACAAGTGATACATCTTCATTTTCAAATAGTTCATCTACTATATCATTTAATAATTGGAAATATTCTTCAGGAATATTCGTTTTTTCATCAATTGCCTTATCAACTTTAGCCTCTAAATCTAAAAGCTTTTTAAAAGCCTTATTTTGAATGCCTAAATCTAAGGCTTCACCTTTGAATTCATTAATATATAATAATAAATTAATTGCTAATGAATTCTTTTCTAATTCTTTATAATCTTTATTATATTTGATTTCAAATATAGATTGTAATATATGAATTTGATCATATATAAAATCAAATCCTGTCTCAAAGAACACTTCCTCATCGCTTGATAATTCTTTGACATTGTGTAAATCATACAAATGTTGAACTACTTTGATGACGTGAGTGAATCTTTGAATAGTTTTACTATTATTTTTAATTAATGTTGATATAAATTCATCATTTTCTTTTACGAAGGCTTTATAGTCTTCATAAATACTAATTTCATTTGCTTGCATATTATCTAGTCTTCATTTGAGGGAATAAAATTACATCACGAATAGAAGAAGATTCAGTTAAGAAGATTACTAATCTATCTACACCGATACCGATACCACCAGCAGGAGGCATACCGTATTCAAGTGATTCACAGAAATCAATATCCATTTCGTTAGCTTCTGCGTTACCTTTAGCTTTTTCTTTCATTTGTTCTTCAAATCTTTCTCTTTGATCGATTGGGTCATTTAATTCTGTATAGGCATTAGAGAATTCCTTACCACCGATAAATAATTCAAATCTTTGAACAAATCTAGGATCGCTTGGATCTTTTTTGGTAAGTGGTGAAATCTCAATTGGGTGACCCATCAAGAAAGTAGGTTGAATTAATGTATGTTCACAATATTCTTCAAAGAATGCGTTGATTACGTGACCTACTGTGAAGTGAGGTTCAACTGGTACTTTGTGTTCTTTTGCTAGTGCGATAGCCTCATCAAGAGTATAATTATTATTCTTGAAATCTACGCCTGTAGCTTCTTTAATTAATTCACACATAGTAACTCTTCTAAATGGTTTAGAAATATCAATTAAACCGCCATTTTCAACAGTCATATCTTCAACATTTTCAATAGAAGTGAATGGGTTTTTGAAGATAGTCTTACCGATAACCTTAGTTGCGGCATGACGGATAACACCCTCATTTAAATCCATCATTGATTGTAAGTCACCATATGCTTGATATAATTCAACTGTTGTAAATTCAGGGTTATGAGTCTTATCCATACCTTCATTACGGAAAATACGGCCAATTTCATAAACTCTTTCTAATCCACCAACTAATAATCTTTTTAAATGTAATTCAGTTGCGATACGTAAATAGAAGTCACTGTCTAAAGCGTTGTGATGAGTGATGAATGGACGAGCAGTAGCGCCACCTTGAATGTTTTGAAGTACTGGTGTTTCAACTTCAATAAATCCCTCATTATCAAAATATTCTTGCATAGCACGAATAATCTTTGGTCTTTGGATGGCTACTCTTTTTGAATCTTCATTCATAATTAAATCTAAATATCTTCTACGATATCTTTCTTCTAAGTCAGTTAAACCATGGAATTTTTCAGGTAGTGGTCTTAAAGCTTTAACAAGATGTGTATATTTTTCGCATCTGATAGTGATTTCGCCTGTTTGTGTAATCATAATAATACCATTTACACCAACGATATCACCTAAGTCTTGCATCTTAAATAAATTATATACATCTTCACCAACTACATCTTTTCTAATATATACTTGGATTTTTCCTAATTTATCTTGAATAGTAAAGAAAGAAGCTTTACCCATCTTACGGATAAACATAATACGTCCTGCAACTTGAACTTCAATCTTTTTTTCTTCGATGAATTCATGAAGCTTTGCTTTGTATTCTTCCTCACTTAAATCTTTATTATTTTCTTTAAATTCATTAATTACTTTTTCAGCTAATTGTTTTACTTCAGTACTGTGATTCTTTTGGTCAAAAGCTTGTCCAAATGGATCTAGTCCTAATTCTTTATATTTTTCTAGCTTACCACGTCTTACAACTTCTTGTTCAGAAAGCTTTAATTCATTATTTTCCATATATGATACCTCCACATGAAAATATACTCGTTAATTATAACATAATTATAATTAAAAAAAAACATTATTTTTAGCGCCTTTTTAAAATATGCAAGAAAAATGAAAAATAAGTATTGACAAGAAAAATTAATTTGATATAATAATCTTGCTTGTTAAAAAGTGCCGCAGTAGTACAACGGTTAGTACCTATGCTTGCCATGCATATGATGACGGTTCGATTCCGTTCTGTGGCTCCAATAAATAATAATTAGTCGATGGAAAAACATCGACTATTTTTTTATATTTTTATGATTTTTATAGAAGTTATAATAATTCAAAATAAAAATAGTCTATTATTGACTTTTTATTATATTATTAATATAATATAGTTAGTGAGTATTTACTCACAAAACCACTCACTTTTTAATGGAAAGGAGATATTTATGGATACAAGAACTAAAATTATGGAATCTGTAATTAAAGAATGTAAAAATAGTTTAATCGGTAAGATAAGTACTGTAAATGTCTCAAAACTTGCCGGAACTAGTGAGTCAAATATTTTTAAGATCTTTAAAACTAAAGATTCACTTCTTATTGAAACATTCTTATATTTAGATAATAAAATAACAAAAAAGATCATATCTAATTATGATATTGATACAGTACAAACATTTAACGAAATGGCTCAAATGTTATATAACATGTGGAGAATGTATCTTGAATTCTTCGCTAAGAATTATTCATATGCTCATTTTTATTCTATGTTTAGAACTGATAATAAATTATATACAGCTGATGTTTTAAGAAGACAAAACAGTTCAAAAGATAAAATATGGGACTTCATCGTAAGATTAAGTGGAGATGATGAAGAAGTATTACATCAAATTCCATTTAATTTATTTTGGACTTTAGCGATGGACTCAACTTTGGCAGTTGCTCAAAGAATGGCCAGAGGAGATATAGAATTAAGTGAGGATAATATAGATTATACTTACCATATATTATTTGATGGTATATTTGAGCTTGTGGCAGCTCATTTAGGATTATAGGAATGACTTAGGTCGTTCTTTTTTTCTTGTATTTAATTTTTATAATGGTATCATTATATTTGGGAGGCAATGGAAAAATGGAAAACAATGAGTATGTATTTAGATGTAATAACATCGTAAAAAGATACAAAGATTTCAGAGCTTTAGATGGCCTTTCTATGAATGTAAGAAAGGGAGAAATCTACGGCTTTGTTGGAGAAAATGGTAGTGGTAAAACAACCATCATAAGACTCATCACAGGTTTAATATTTCAAAACGAGGGAGAATTTGAATTATTTGGTGTGAGTTCAAAAGATAAAAATGCAATTTGCGAAGCCAGAAGGAATATAGGTGCGATAGTTGAAACACCATCTATATATCAAGGCTTTTCTTTAAAGGATAATATGTTGTTACAAGGATTAATATCTAATAACACTAATCCTGATAAGATAAAAGAAGTATTAGAATTAGTCGGTTTATATAGCTTATATAACGACAAAAGAAGAGTATTAAATTATTCATTAGGTATGAGACAAAGACTTGGTCTTGCAATGGCTTTACTTAAAGAACCTAAATTTATTATTTTAGATGAACCTATGAATGGTTTAGATCCAGAAGGTGTAGTTGCTATGCGTAATTTAATTTTGGATTTAAATCAAAGACGAGGTATCACATTTTTAATTTCATCACATATCCTTACAGAACTTGATTTAATTGCTACATCTTATGGTATTATTTCACATGGTAAAATGGTTAAAGAAGTTACAAAAGAAGAAGTTCACCAAGAATTAAAATCAAAAACTTATGTTGAAGTAAGTGACATCAGTAAGGCTGTTGAATTATTGTTACCTAATTACAATATAAGTGTCGATTTAAATAAAATTGTAATAGAAGGTAAAATTGAAAAAAGAGAACTATTCAATTTATTATTTAGTAATGGTGTTGAAGTAATTGATATTCAAGAAAGTCATTCATCTATTGAAGAATATTATATTAATACATTAAGGGGGGCACAACATGACAACCTTAATTAAAGTAGAATGTTTAAGATTATTAAAATCTAGACCATTTATAATCTGTCTTATTGTAAGTATAGCTATAGCTGTTTTAGAAAGTTTAGCTTTAGTTGCTTTATCACATGACGCTAGAGACGAATGTTCCTCAATAGAATATGCGATGATAATATCTGGTATAACATCAGATGCTGGTTTACTTTCTGCAATATTTGTAGCTGCATTTATTGGTGTAGAATCAAGGGATGGAACAATAAGAAATAAGATTATTTCAGGCTATTCAAGAACTAAAATAGTAATCTCTTATTATATAATAAGTGTAATATTTATTACTGGGGTTTTATTATCAACTTTCCTTTGTTCATTAATTGTTTATTTGGTTGAATATGATCTAAATTTTGTTTATTATAGTGTATTGTATTTTTTAGATACATTATTGTTTAAAGCATTATCAATTCTATTTTTAGCAAGCCTTGTGGTATTTATTACATGCTCATTAAGAGGTAGAGTATTACCTATTATATTAGTGATTGCTGCGATTTATTTATTTGTAATTGTAGGTGCTGTTACAGATGTTTTTGCAGATAGTTTTTCTTCAGTAGAAAAATTATTTAATTTCTTAACAAATATCAATTATATATTTAATTCAGCATCAATCGGTAATTTTACTAAAGATTCTGTAGAAAAGATGAAATATGAAACTGTAGATATTTTTAGATTATTGATAATGCCAATAATTTATACAGTTATCAATTTACTTTCTATATGGGCTATATTCAATAGAAAAGATTTTAAATAAAAAAGAAACATCCTCATTTATATGAGGATATTTTTTTCGTTAAGTTGAATTATATCATTCAATTTGATATACTTATTATAGTTTTTAAAAAGGTTGTGATTATATGATAGAATTTAAAAACATTCATTTCGCATACAACAAGGAAGACATCGCACTAAGAGGTGTCTCTTTTGACGTTAAAGAAGGAGAATGGTTATCTATTATAGGTCATAACGGAAGTGGTAAATCTACTATCGCGAAACTTTTAATTGGTTTAATTAAACCAAATAAAGGTGATATTTTATATGATGGCAAAAGCTTATTAAATGATAATGAAACACTTAAATATGTAAGAGATCATGTAGGTATCGTATTTCAAAATCCAGACAATCAATTTGTGGGCTTCAATGTAAAGTATGATATAGCTTTTGGCCTTGAAAATCATAAAGTACCTAGAGAAGAAATGGAAAAATTAATTGATGATTGGACAAAAAAAGTAGATATGAATGAATATTTATCTCGTGAACCAGAGACACTGTCAGGTGGCCAAAAACAAAGAGTTGCTATCGCGGGAATCATGGCTTTAGATTGTGACATCATAATTTTAGATGAGGCAACATCTATGCTTGACCCTAAGGGACAAGAAGAAATAGTAGAATTAATTAAAAACATTAAAAAGAATTATAACAAGACTTTAATAACTATAACTCACGATTTAGATTTCGCTATGAATTCAGATAGAATTATAGTTTTAAAAGAAGGAAAAATCATAAGTGAAGGTAAGCCTAGTGACATATTTAAAGAAAGAGATATTTTACTTTCATCTAATTTAGATATGCCATTTAGCCAGAAGGCATATTATTTAGCTTCACTAAGTGATAAATTAAAAGATAATAAGGAGCTTATGGATAGTTTATGGGAATATTATTCGACAGTGTAAGCCATAGATACCGTGGGCTAAAGAAAAAGGATGTTTTTACAGCCTTAGAAAACATTAATTTAAATATTAATGAAAAAAATGAATTCATTGCGTTAGTGGGTAGGACTGGTGCTGGCAAGTCTACTTTGTTACAACATATGAACGGCTTAAGACTTCCAACAGAAGGTATAGTTGATGTATTTGGTTATAAAATAACACCTAAAAAAAGAAAAAATCCTAAGCTTAAGGATGTAAGAAGAAAAATTGGTTATGTGTTCCAATTTCCTGAATATCAATTATTTGAAGAGACAGTACTTAAAGATATTATGTTTGGCCCTTTAAATTTTGGCTATAAAAAGGAAGAGGCCGAAAAGCGCGCTTTAGAAATAATGGATTTATTAAAAATATCAGATTTAAAAGATAAATCTCCATTTAATCTAAGTGGTGGTCAAATGAGACGTGTGGCGATTGCTGGTGTTTTGGCATATGACCCTGATATTATACTTCTTGATGAACCAACTCGTGGTTTAGACCCTAAGGGTGCCATTGAGACAATGGAATTATTCGAAGAAATAAGACAAAAAACTAATAAGACATTAATTATGATTACTCATGATATGGATATAGTATATGAATATGCGACAAGAGTAATTATATTAAAAGATGGTCATATTACATATGATGGTAATAGACTTGATTTATTTAAAGATGATACATATAAAGATAATTATTTAGTTAAGCCTGAGGTTTTAAAGCTTATCGATTATTTAAATGAAAAAAATAATTATAATATATGTTATGATGACATCTATAATTTAGATGATTTAATAAAGAAATTAGAAAAGATGTAGATTTTAAAGAAAGGAGATAAAAATTTAATATGAATAATATCTCCTTTGGACAATATGTCCCTGGTAATAGCTGGATTTATAAATTAGATCCAAGACTTAAGATTATATTTACAATTCTTATGATTGTAATGATATTTTTAATACCTACACTAGAATTAATGATAGTTGCTTTAATTGTTTTCTTGTTGATATTCTTAACGACAAGAATATCTTTAATTAAAGTATTAAATGGTATAAAAGGTGTATTGTTTTTAATGCTTTTTACTGTATTTATGCAACTAGGTTACACAAAAGGTGACAGTTCAACATTATTATATACATTTAATATGTCATTTGGACTATACCAATTATTATTTATTATAGGTTCAATATTTGTTTATTTTTTCACTAAAAAATATATACCATTTAAGTTTTTATATTTATTGTTAGTTATATTTGTAATATTCATGTTGTTATGGAACAGTCCATTTAAAAAATTTGAATGGTTTTATATAGGTAAATTTAATTGGAATTCATTTAAATTTAAAGTTTATCAAGAAGGTGTAGATAGAGCAGGCTTTATTTTAATTAGAATTCTTTTAATGATTGGTACTACATCACTTTTGACATTATCAACTATGACAACAGATATTAATAATGGTTTAGAAGCTGTATTATCGCCACTTAAAATTATTAAGATACCTGTTGGAGTATTTTCAATGTTAATATCTTTGACACTTCGTTTTATACCGACACTTATGAACGAAAGTAGAAAGATAATGAATGCTCAAGCATCTCGTGGTGTCGATTTTAATGAAGGAAGCATTAAACAAAAAGTCAATCAAATAATTTCTTTATTAATTCCTATGTTTGTAATCTCATTTAAAAGAGCGGAAGATTTATCTAACGCTATGGAAGCCCGCGGTTACGTGATAGGACAAAAGAGAACTAAATTAGATTTATTGAAATTAAGATGGAGAGATTATGTATCTATCGTGGTTGTAATTTCGTTATTTACATTAATCATTTTATCTAGAATATATAATGTTGATTTGGGGTTAATTAATTATTAATATGAGATATAAATGTATAATTGCGTATGATGGATACGAATATATGGGCTTTCAAATTCAAGAAGATTTAAAGACAATCGAATTAGAAATAATGATTGCCTTTAAAAAATTATTAAATATGGATGTGAAAATATATCCATCAGGTAGAACTGATAGATACGTTCACGCCAAAGGACAAGTAATTCATTTTGATTTAGATTCAACTATTACTGCTGAAGGTATAAAAAGAGGCTTAAATTCATTTTTACCAAATGATATACATATATTATCTTGTGAAGAGGTAGATGAGAATTTCCATTCAAGATTTAGTTGTAAATCAAAAGAATATAGATATTATATTAATTTTAAAGAATATGATCCTCTTTCATGTAGATACTGTGTTAATATAACTAATCTAGATTTAGATTTAATGAGAAAGGCAATTAAAAAGCTTGAAGGAAAACATGACTTTAAAGGCTTTGCCTCAGCTCAAATAGACAAAAGAAAATCTACAATAAAAGAGATTTATAAAACAGAAATTAATGTAATTGATGATAAATATTATGAATTTATATTTATCGGTAATGGCTTTTTAAAATATCAAATAAGAAGAATGATGGGACTCCTTGTAGAAATAGGACGTCATAAAGAAAATATCAATATGATAGATGAAGTATTTGATAAAAAAGATCCAGGCATATCACACAGATGCCTAGATGGTTGTGGTCTATATTTATATGAAGTGAGGTATTAGAAAATGATTATTGCGACAACATTTAAAGATGGAATGGTAAGTGACCATTTCGGAAGAACTGAAGGATTTAAGATTTATGAAGTAGAAAATGGAAAGGTTAAAAGTACTAAGGTTGTAGATAACCAAGGCCTTTCACATGGTAATTTAGTTAATATATTAGTTGAAAACAACGTTAATGTATTAATTTGTGGTACAGTTGGTAATGGTGCTATTAATATTATGAATTCATATAATATTGAATGTGTACCTGGTACATTTGGTGAAAGTGATAAAGTAGTTTTAAATTATTTATCAGGTAACGTAACTCAAAGACCAAATTCAATTCATGAATGTTCTCATCATGATCATGACGAAAAACATGAACATCATCACTAGGTTTTATTATGAGAGAAATTAAAATTAATGGTATTTATAGACATTTTAAGGGCGATTATTATTTAGTTGAAGATATCGCTTATGACAGTGAAACTAAAGGTAAAATGGTAGTTTACAGAAGATTATATGGCGATGGTTCTTTATGGGTTAGACCACTTGAAATGTTTTTAAGTGAAGTAGATAAAAATAAATATCCAAATGAGAAACAAAAATATAGATTTGAATTAATCGAAAAAGACAGTGTAGCGAAAAATTACAAATAATGTATATTTTCTACATTTGTGATATAAATTGTCGTTGAATAATTTTCTATTTAAAGATATAATCTACAGGTGTAGAATATATGAGGTGATATTTTTATGGAAAAAACAAGAAAGCCGGATAGAAGAGTTTTAAGGACAAAGAATGCGATAAAAAATTCATTTATTAGTTTATTAATTGAAAAAGATATGGTTGATATTACAATTAAAGATATCGCTGATAGAGCTGATTGTGATAGAAAGACTGTATATAATTATTATGAAGGTACTTTTTCAATTCTTGAAGAAATAGAAAATGACTTCATTCAATTACTTGAAGTATCATCAAGACAATTAGATTTTAAAACATATATTAATGATCCAATTACTATTTTTGAAAAATTGACTGAAATATTAAATGAGAATTTAGATTTATATACTAATTTAATGAAACTAAATTCTAATTCTCAATTAGTATCTAAGATGGTTCAAAGTATTAGATTAAAAATTAAAGAAGTATTGATGGAGTCTCCATTAATTAATAAAGAATACGATCTTGATCTTACAGCTTTATATATAACATCAGGCTTAATTGGTATTTATCAGGAATGGTTCAATTCAGATAAGAGTATTCCTTTATCTAAAATTTCTAAACAAGCAGGCCTATTAGTATATAATGGTATTAATGGATTAAAAAAATAATTTAATAATCATTAAGATGTGTTTAATACACATCTTTTTTTTGTGTTATAATGGTACTAGTATATAGAAAGGCATTTTTCGATTATGGACAATAAATACTTTTTAGATAACACATTAATTCAAGACTTCTTTTATGATTATAAAGTTAAAGAATTAACTGAATTAGGTAAAAAATATTATTTAAAAGATTATGGTATTAATAAGGAAAAAATTGAAACAATTAAAATTCAAAATGTTATTGATGAAATAAGTGATAATGGTGGTGGAGTTTTAATTGTTGATGACAATTATAAAACTGGGGCATTATATTTTAAAGACAATGTCAATTTATATATAGAAAAGGATGCGTCATTTATTGGCAGTAACAATATAAATGATTATCCGCTTTCATTCACAAGAATTGAAGGAGAAAGTGGATTATATTATCCAGCCTTATTAAATTTTATTGGTGTTTGTAATATTACAATTTCTGGTGAAGGCTTAATTGATGGTAATGGTAGTGAGTCTTGGTTTAGCTTTTGGGAAAGAAGAAAATGGAACAAAAATGCGATAAATAAAGATGAACAAAGACCAAGAATTATTTATGTTTCAAATTCTAATAATATTACAATCAATGGATTAAATATAAAAGATTCACATTATTGGAATATTCATATATATAATTCAGAATATATTAGACTTATGAATTTAAATATTTATTCTCCTGAATCACCTGTAAAAGCCCCATCAACTGATGGAATAGATATAGATAAATGTCGTTATGTTTTAATTAAAGGCAATGTATTTGATGTCAATGATGATGCCATAAGCTTAAAGGGTGGAAAAGGCCCTTACGCAGATGAGGATTTTCATAATGGTATAAATGAATATGTAATAATAGAAGATAATTTATTTAAATTTTGTCATTCTTGCCTGACATTAGGTAGTGAATCTGTACACAACAAGGATATTATATTTAGAAATTCAAGGACACTTAATTCTAATAATGTCTTATGGTGTAAGATGAGACCTGACACTCCACAAATTTATGAAAATATATTAGTAGATAATATAATAGGATATTCACGTGCCTTATTATATATTTATCCTTGGACTCAATTTTTCAATTTAAAGGGCAGAAAGGATTTAGGCCCTAATTTAGTTAACAATTTAAAAATTAATAATTGTAGATTAAGATGTGATACTTATTTTAAAGTAACTAAATCAGATCAATATATTTTAAAGAATTTTGAATTTAATAATCTGACAATAGATTCATTAATATCAGGATATAATGAAGATTTAGTTGATGGTATTAAATCAACTAATATCACATTATACGAAAGATATCCAAATATTTTTGAATTATATGATATGGTATGTAAAAAATTTAAAGAAGAACATATCAAATCAATTGGCCCTATAAAAGAACCACTTATAATGATATCTAATGCTTATCCTGGTGCTTGGCTTGAACACGTATATGATTCAATAATGTACGGTAATTTATTTGATGATTTTAGTATAGCTAAAAATACAATTAATGCCTTTTTAGATTTACAAAATGAAAAAGGTCAAATACCTTGTTTTATAAAGGCAGATGGTTCTATTGGTTATTCTCAAATTCAAGAATGTGTATCATTTACTAAATTAGGTTTAATGGTATATGAAAAAACAAATGATTTAAATCTTTTGAAAAAATTATATGATAAATCTATTAAATGGGTAGATTTTTTGTATAAATATAGAATGTCTTTAAAAAAAGGCTTAGTTGAATGTTATTGTGGATACGACACAGGACACGACAACAGTGGAAGACTTGATGGATTAAAATATAAAGGATATTATTCTATAGACGGTAAAAGAATAGATGCCAGTGTAAAGCCTGATTCATTATCTTTTGTTTCAGTAGATATGAATTGTAATTTATATATGACATTAAAATGTATAAAAGAAATGGCTATATTATTAAATGATTCAAATAATATCAACAAATATGATAAATTAGCTAGGACACTAAAAAAGAATTTATTTAAAGAATGTTTTGACGAAGAAGATACATTCTTTTATGATGTTGATATAAATGGTAAAAGAAAATATTTATCTTCAACTATTTTCCATTTATTCCAAGAAAAAGTATTAGACAAAAAAGAAGATAAAGAATTAATTGATAAATTATATAATAAACATATAAAAAATCCAGAAGAATTCTGGACTAATTATCCATTCCCAGCGATGGCATTAAACGACAAATCAAGATTAAGCCATAAAATGCCTAATTCTTGGGGCTATTACAGCCAAGCTTTAATTGCCTTAAGATGTTCTTTATGGATGGATTATTATGGTTATATTAAAGATTATGATTATATATTATACCAGTGGCTAGATAGATTTATTATGGATTTTAATAATAATCCATTCGGTCAAGAATTAGACCCAGAAACTGGCGATTCAAGTGGTGCTTCACTTTGGTATTCATCATCTTTATTGTTATTTTTATATGCTATAAAGAGATTAAAATTAGTTAAATCTCACGATATAATTCCTAAGTTTTAAAGGAGGTTTATATGAAAGCCGATTATATAAATAATGGTGATACAATATATTTAGTGGCCCCATCATTTGGTTGTGTCACATCACCATATAAGAAAAGATTAGAAAAATCAATAAATAATTTTAAAGCTTTAGGTTATAAAGTAATAGAAGGAGACAATATTTTTAAAGCCTTAGGTTACGCATCATCTAACACTAAAGAACTTAGAGGCAAAGAAATAAATGACGCATTTAAATCAGATGCCAAAGTAGTTTTATCTGTTGGTGGTGGAGAGGTAATGACTGAAATATTACCTTTTGTCGATTTTGATATAATAAAAGAAAACCCTAAATGGTATGTAGGATTTTCTGATAATACTAATCTGACATATACTATCACAACGATTTTAGATATTGAAACAATTTATGGTAATTGTGCACCTTCTTATTACAATTTACCTTTAACTTATGATAGACTTGATACTTTTAATTTACTTGAAGGTAAATTAGAATATAAAGGTTATAAAAAATTTCAAACAACCAGTACAAAAAAAATATTTCCTGATTATGAATTCAACAGAAATACTAAAATTATAAATTATAATAATTTTGATATCTTAGAAGGAAGATTAATTGGTGGATGCTTAGATTGTTTACAGGTTTTGTGTGGTACTAAATTTGATAAAACTAAAGAATACATTAAAAGACATAAAGAAGAAGGAATAATATTTTTCCTTGAGGCTTGTGATTTTAATTCAGTTGGTGTTATAAGAGCTTTAACACAGCTTAAGAATTCAGGCTGGTTTGATGATGTTAAAGGCTTTATTATAGGAAGAAGCTTAAATATGAATGATAAATCATTTGGCATAAATATGATAGATGCATATATCAATGTCTTAGGTGATTTAAATTTGCCTATGTTACTTAATATAAGCTTAGGTCATATTAACCCATCCCTTCCTATAAGGTGTGGCGGATACGCGAAAGTAGAATATAAAAAACATAATATTTATATTACATATAAAGAATAAAAATAGTCGCAGAAATGCGACTATTTATTATTTTAAATGATATTTAATTAATAATGCTGCGTATGCTAATAATACAAGATCATAATCTTGCCACATTCTAGTTACATTATTTTCATATATTGCAAGAATACCTATACCTTCAACTCTAACTAAAACAAAGGCGTGGATTCTATTTACTGTCATATATTCTTCAGTTTCTGGGAATCTTTCTTTTATATCTTGTGGATTTGATGTTGGGAAAATATCTTTATCACCCATTATCTTTGATAACATGAAATAAATATTTTTACCATAATCAACATCTATTGATTTAAATGCATATCTTATTACATTATTTGTCCTAATAAATACACAATCCTTTGGATGTAGTGCCCTAAATATATAATCGACAATAGAAGCAATCAACAATTCTTTTGGTTGAGAATTGACTATTCTTTCAAGATCTTGAGTCTTACTCAAAAGTGAATTAGTACCACGTTCATTTACAACTATATCTTTATGTTTTTCATGTACATAAATTATATAGCAGTTTCTACCTTTAGATTTACCTCTGTATAATGCCTTATCCATTTTTAAGAATAAGTCATTATAATTATCTGCGTCTAGTGGGTATGATGCACTACCGATAGTAGCGGTAATAAATACGCGGACTTTATCGATATATATTGATCTTCTTACTGCACCATCACATTTATCATCATACATCTTTTCAAAGAATTTATGGATGTCATCATACTTGTTTGATTTTAAATAAAGGACGATGAATTCATCTCCACCAAATCTACCAACAAGTCCATCTTCACCTGTGCATTTTCTTAAATTTTCGGCAACTATAGATAGACATTTATCTCCAGCTTCATGTCCATATGAATCGTTTATATATTTGAAATTATCTAAATCCATCATACACATGGCAAATGGCTGATTTTTTTTAACTAAAGTTCTTGCAAAATCTAGAATATATTGTCTTGATATAACTCCTGTTAGAGAATCTAAGACAAAATTTAAATCAGCCCCATCAAAATATTTATATTTTTTTAAATC
>JAILIY010000098.1 GCA_024695025.1 Acholeplasmatales bacterium | reverse complement strand
AAAAAGATAATTGAAACTCATTATAAGAATTTAATTAAACTTGAAGTAATGAGTAGATATTATTATGAAACATTAAACATGGTTACATGTGCTTTAATTATCATTAACGCTGCCATAGCCAGACCTAAATCAATTGGTTGTCATTTTAGAATCAATTCTAATTTAGATATGATTAAGGTAGATAAGATTATTAAAGATGCTTTAAATGAAGATATGCCAGAAGGCGATATCACAACTGATAATTTAATACCTGAAGGTCATAAATCTCACGCTAAATTCATAGCTAAAGAAAATGGTATTTTATCAGGTGTTGAAATAGTTAAAAGAGTATTTGAACTTGTCGGCGGCAATTTCAATATTAAATTTTACAAAAATGATGGAGATAGTGTATCTAAACTTGATGTAATAGCCGAAATATCAGGTGATACTAAAACTATTTTAAAGGGCGAAAGAGTTGCCTTAAATTTAATGCAGAGAATGAGTGGTATAGCAACTGAAACAAATAAATATGTAAAAGAATTAGTTGGAAATACTAAATTATTAGATACAAGAAAGACAATGCCTAATTTAAGATATTTAGATAAGCTTGCCGTAACTCATGGCGGTGGTACTAACCACAGATATTCTTTATCTGATATGGTAATGCTTAAAGATAACCATATAGACGCAGCTGGTGGTATTACAAACGCTGTAAATATGGTCAAGCCTAAGGTCAATGTTAAAATTGAGGTAGAAGTTGAAACACTTGATCAATTTAAAGAAGCTTTAAATACTGATTGTGACATTATTATGCTTGATAATATGTCAAATGATTTAATGAAAGAATGCGTAAAATTAAATGATCATAAAAAACAACTTGAAGCTTCTGGTAATATGACTTTAGAAAGAATTAAATCAGTTTCTGAAACTGGTGTTGATTTTATTTCTGTAGGTGCTATAACACATTCAGTTAAGGCACTAGATATAAGTTTAAAATTTCATGATATAAAATAAAAGATAATGGATACTTTAAAAAGTATCCTTTTTTCTATATTTAAATCTTAAAAAAATAGTGTTAAAATAGATTAAAGAGGTCAAAAAAACATGAAAAAAAGAAGAACAAATAGAATAAGAACATTTTATTATGCCCATCCTTATTTAGTGATTTTTAACATCTTGATTATTTATAATATTGCAATAATATTATTATTCTCATTATTGTTGGCATATTTACAATATGGATATATCGGTGGACATGAATATGTTGAGGCAATTCAATATTGCGCAATATATACAATGAATTCAGGAGATATTTGGAAAGAAGCTCCTACTAAAGTAGTAGTATTAAAGATTATTATTAATACAACACAAATGATTACATTCTCTGGTGCCTTAATAGGTTTAGCTACATCTATGCTTCAAGGACTATTCAACAGAAGAGTACATAATTTAGGTAAACTAAAACTTAAAAATCATTTTGTTATTTTAAACTGGTCACCAATAGGTGCTAATATCATCAAAGAATTATCATTTATTCCTGGTAGAAAAGTAATAGTTATATTGGCTGATGTCAATAGAGATATTATTCAAGAAGAAATAGATAATTTATTTTTGGAATCTAATTTAGATAAAAAAGATATTAAAATATTTGTTAAAACTGGTTCTCCATCATCAAGAAAAGCATTAAAAGAAGTATCTATTGAAAAATGTTATTCAATAGCTTTACTATCAAAATCTAAATGGAATACATACAATGGTTTAAATGATGCAGATTCATTTAAAGCATTGATGGCTATTTTAAGTTTAAATAAAAATGCTAACGTAGTTGTTGAAGCAAACGATAAAAATATCAGTGATGAAATCAATGACTTGATGGGTGCAAGCAGTGAATTAAGAAAGGCAAATATTTCAATATTCTCAAGAAATAATATTGTAGGTAATGCCTTAGGTCGTTCTGCAATAAACACTTCATTTGCTGATCTATTTTCATATTTATTATCATTTGAAGATGGAACATTTTATTCAGAATCAAATGATTTAAAAATTGAAGATGCTTTAAAACAATACAACAAAGCTATTCCAATTGTTAGATATAATGAAAATGATGGCGAAAAATTATATTTTTATTCTCAATCATACAGCAATGTAAGAAAAAGTCTTACTAAAAAAGAACCATCAAAAACTATTCAATTTGAAAAGAATATAGAAAATAATAGTTTTACACTTTACGTAATTGGTGACAATGATAGAAGTGAATCAATTTTAGATGTATGTAATACACACAACCTTAAAAACGAAGGCAAAATCGATTGTAAAATATATCCAATAGATTATGATATTGATTTGTTAATTACAGAAATTAATGGTAATTCTGGCAGAAAGAAAATATTAATATTATCTGATGAAAATGTAAACGATGATGAATTAGATAACAATGTATTTTTAACTATCATTAAACTTAAAACATCTACTGAATTAAGTAAGAATGTAGAAATTTATGCAGAAATATTTGACCCTCAATCAAAGTTCTCACTTGAAAGCTTAAATGTTGATGGCATGATTATTTCAAATGAAATGGTATCACTTTATATCGCTCAATTATTGACTCATCCTGAGGCTCATAAATTCTATGAAGATTTATTAGTGAAAAACAGTGATAATGATTTATTAGTTGATTTTGATGTTAGATTGGCAAGCGAATTAATTAAATTTGAAAATGAAATTACATTTGATTCTAAACTTGAATTTATTAATTCAGTTTATAAAGCATCTAATAATGAATATTTACCAATTGGTTTTGTAGGAAGAGAAGAAAAGAAGAATTTATTAACAAATGTTCAAAATCTTGCCCAAAGTGCTTTAGATGTTAAAGATAAATTAGTTAATTCAGTTCAAAGTGCTTTAACATTAACTGATGTTAAAACAGATTCTCATATTGCAAAATCAAATATTGAAATAATGGATATCAATTTAAGAAGACAAGAAAAGATT
>JAILIY010000096.1 GCA_024695025.1 Acholeplasmatales bacterium | reverse complement strand
TAATTATAATATGTTAGTTTCATTTTGTAAGCATATATTTGATTCACTCTTGTAATTTGTCAATAAAGCATAAACACTATCAGCGTTATATCTATATAAACCATTTATTACGCTATCAACTTTAACTAATCCCTGCTTTACATACTTACATAATGTGGGTCTAGTTATACCTAATACTCTTAACACTTCTTTTGCTTTCATAAAAATACCTTTCTAGTAGTTTGTACGGCTTATCTACTATGCACTTATTTATTATTTGCAACTACTAAACTCTAATAAGAGAAAACATCGTTGCCATGTTTTAACAATAAGCATTCTAACGTTATACTTAAAATTAAATAGTTTAAGACTGATACTTGGAATCCAAATTATCAAAAACTATATCATAAAATGCATATAATAAATCCGTGTTATTCTTTTTGTCAAAATCCATGGTACGATTAACTACATAAGCTCTAACACTATTATCGAACGCAACGTTGTATCCAACTAAAGAATACATTAAAACTCTTTTAGTTATAAATTTGCTTATTATTCTTCCACCTAGAGAGAATCTTCTATCATGTTCATCGAAATCTATTTGTTCATATAATAATTCGATATATCTTGCATCATTCATGGATGCTCTCTCATCACTTGGAATAGATTTAAATGTTTTGATAACATCATTATATTTTTCTAATGCTGTTTTATTAGAATCAAATATTTCTGCTAATTTGCAGTTCAACCATGAGTAAAGGTCCATTGCATAAATATAATTTTCTAGAAAATATGTTAAATTCATTATTTCTCTATTCATTTTAATTTGTCTTTCTAGCAGTTTATACGGCTTATCTGCTGTGCACTTATTTAAGATATGATTACAAAACCTTTTAAGGAAAACATCATCACTATGTTTTTGTTTAATTATTTATAAAATTGTTGTACTGCTAAACTAATACCCATCTTTTCACGTGATAATCTTAAGAGATTTAACACTTTAGTAGTGTACTTTGTAATGAATCCAGTAAAATAATCAACCACGGTTTCTGCATCAATTTGAACCATATGTTTAATGTTACTTTGAGCTTGGTCGTGCATAATATAATCTTTGTTTTCATCATAGTCTTCTCGATTTTTCGGGAATAAATAATGTTGCATTCCTTTTAATTTAAATTTATTTCTAGACATATCATCTAGCCCAATAGTAAATGCTAACCACCTTTTATATGATTTAGGATCATTGTAATCTATTGATAATATTTCCTTAGTTACTGGGTCGGTAAATCTTAAGCACTGAATTAATACACTAATCAATAATTCACTGTCTGCTAATAATAAACCCTTTATATCTGATAAATTACTTTCATAAATTGCTACTGCTCTTTCTGCTCTTTTAGCATTATGTGCTTCTAAGAATTCTTTTGCACTCTCTTCTATTGTTTTAATTCTAATAGTTTCCATTTTGTATCTTTCTGACAGTTTGTACGGCTTATCTGTCTTGCACTTTTTTATATCTTAACTAGCATACACTAATTCAGAAGGCTTGGAGAATCAAAGTGTTACATTCTCGGCAGCCTATTCTCTGAAATCTAGTAATTATAATTTATCCCAAGGTGCTATAAGCATTGGTTTTGTTCTTTTATCTTTTTGCTTATAGTGATTTTTTCGCATATCATTTAATGCATATCCAGTAACTTTTCCAGCACATATCTGCGCATATAGCTTGGGATTGTCATACTTAAGATCTTTCCACTCTTGATATGCTATGTCATCTGCTATTGCTTGGCATTTATCAACATCGACATTGCCTTCAGCATCATAAATGTCATACTCTTGCATTAATACCAACCTCCCTTCTTTTTAGGTTTAAGATGAGGAGCTGTATTACCACTAACTTGAATATATACCTCAAGTGCTTGTTGCGAATATCCATAGTAATAACCTTCTCCAGTATCAAGGTAGCGATAGTTAGCTATTTTAGCATTCATACTATTTAGAGTTCTTTTTGGAAAACCTCTTTTATATAAATGGTTAATAATCTTTATAGGTTTAATATTTTTAAGATAACCTATACATGCTGCCTGGTCTTCTTTTCTATCCCATCTTCGTCGCTTGGTTTTAATTCCTAATTTTCTGACCGCATATCTAATATCCTTTTTTGCTATTGGAGGGTCTAAGTCCTTTATTACTCTAGTTCCTAAATCTGGATATTTCTCTTTTAGAATTCTTAAATTCTTTTGGGTCCACTTATTAATCCATCTGACTCTTGACATATGGTTTCACTTCCTTTTCTATAAATTTTTCATATGCTATTGGATTATTGCCGAAACACTTTCTTATCATTTTTATTAATAGGATAATATCTTTGGTAACATATGTTCGAATTGCAACTACAAGTTCCAAAGAATCTGCATGTGATAATGTTTCTAGTAGTAAATCGCCATTAAATAAATCAACCCCATCAAGTAATGGAACCTTAGGATTTATTTCATTTGCTATACCATTTATAGTTTCTAAGAATTGAACTCGATCAACAGATTTCACAAATAAATGAAAGTCTACTCTACAGCTGATGATATGATGTATTAGAATTGTTAATTCTTTTGAGTTTAACTCGTTTAATTCCACAAATAGTCTTAATCTTAAATTGATATTTTCACGTTCATTAAGCTTTTTGATTTTCTTTTTATAAATTTTGATATCAAAATGTTTAATTATTAGATTTGCTATAGTATCTCTTGCTATTGATTCATACATGTCTGATTTTCCAATCATTGAAATTATTCCAAATGACTCTGAGTAATCTTTTGAAAATTCTTCGAATTCAACAGGACTCATATAATAATCGAAATTTTCCATGATTGTTAATAAATCATCAACTTTTAATTCTTTTAATGCTTCTTCGTTTAATAAATAAGGATGAAGTTCCTCAAATGTTCTTAATGTTTCCATAAAATCTCCTTTTGCCTTTTCAGGCTTGCTGTTGATTGGTCAGCATCCAATGTTTTGATTGATCAGTTAAACTCAATCACAGGTATATATAATATAAATAAGGATAGGATTTAAAGCTTGGTAGTACATCTCTTGGTACTTCGGCGGCTTATTGATAAGCCTATCCTTATTCTTTAATCTTTGAACTAATTCTTATCTATATTTTGATTTCTAGAATGGGATATCGTTGGTCGATATATCGGTCGATATATCGAATATTCTAATCATTGCTTCATTATAACGACGTTTTAAACTCTTATGAAATCTTAATGGTAGGTTGTTTTCTTCATATATCTTCTTTAAAGCTGTATATGAATATTTATTACCTGCCGCACAGTACTCACTCATTATCTGGTCTTCAATTGGGAGCCATTTAGGTGACCACCATTTTACTTTTAATCCCATCTCCTGAGCTTTGGATCTAATTGCAATATCACTTCTACGAATCCATAATTTATCTCTTACTTTTGTTCCTAATGTTGGATAGTATTTAGTAAGAATCTCTTCATCTTCCTTTATCCACTCAAAGCATGGATTTTTGCTTATTTTGTTAATTCTTTTTAATGTCATTGTATTCACCTCTAATTGTTTTTATTGGATAGATAAGATTTAGTATTTAATTTTCAAAGATTTTTTTGAATATAAACGTAAACCTGAAATCTAATTCCTTATCAAGTTTACAGCCTGATTATAATATTTAATGAAATCTAATTCCCTACCTGGTCACCGAATCAAAAAGGGCAAAAAAAAAGCTCGCTTTCGCGAACTTATAATTATTTTGCCCTTTCGTATTTTTTATCATATAAACCTGGTTGAAACAATGGTTCTAGGTGCATATACACTAATGACTCATCAATGTCATCTACATTATATATTCCTTTATATATAAAATATTCTATCATTCTTACCCTTTCATCTGTTCCGCCAAAATCACAATTAGCCGATTTTAATAATGTACATGACTCTTTATGATTTAATTTCATTCCAATGCATAATTTTAATACTTGTTCTATCTTTGGAATTCTATTTAAATTCAACCAATCACTATAGGTATTTGGCTTAATGTAACTATTAGTATAAACTTGTTTTGGACTTAATCCCTTTGATTCTCTAAAATCATCTAATACACTAAAAAAATCTAATCCTTTATTAAAATCGTTAGGGACTTTATATATAAAATTGTTATAGTTATCAGCTTCTAATTCTTTTCTGATTTTATCTACATTATTTTTAAATTCGTTATATTCAGAAATATTAAATTTAGATGCTATCTTTTTCTCATTGTTTTGCTTAACATCAATTCCATTTGTTATTGAAAAATTATAAAGTATTTCTTTTAAAACGCTAAACAATGGCTCTGGTACACGTTCATCTAGTTTTAATTCAAAAATACCTTCCTTATCTAGGTCTATTGCTTTACAAATAACTCGATATGATATTTCATATTTTTCTTTTACTTCATCTTTTTCTTTATTAGTTAAATGCTTTTTATATTTTTCATAAGCTTCTTCAAAAGATAGACCTCTATCAACTCCTATTGCAATACCAACAACATATTTACATTCGTCTTTAGTCCAATTATCCAAAGTAATCACATCCATTCAAATACTAAAAGAATTTTATCATAATTTTAGTATTAAAACAAACATATCGACACTTTGTACCTAATTTACCATTAATTATCTATTTCAAGTTCATCTAACATCTTATTTATACTTTTTCTTTCTTTCACTTTAAATTTTTTAAGCTTATCTCTAACAATATCTATTCCTTCAAAATAATCTATCATTTGAATCTCTGGTTTGTCATCGTCTTGATATTTATTCTTATAAGCAAAGAATCCATCACTTCTGATTACAAATAAATAATAATTATCATCCTCTTTATTATATATAGTTCCAAATATTATAACTTTATCGCCTTTAGTAATATTATAGTCAGTTTCATCTGCTGAATATCTGAAAGTCTTAGTAAGCCTATCATATTCATTATTTGTTATATTTCCATTATCTAATATCTCTATTAGTTCATCCTTATTTAATTTATATATAACCTTATAATCATTCTTCTCATCAATAGCAAAATATTCATCTATATCCTTAATATAATATATATTATGTTTTCCAACAGCCACCTTCTTAGCTTTCATTGCCAAAAAAAATATTCATTTATTGTTTTTCATTATTAATCTTCTTTCTATTTGTTTTATTTCTCAATTATAAGCTCAAAACAAGCCCATATTCGCATTTTTATTTCTAATCTATATTAATATTAATAATTATAAAATAAACCAATTATCGTCATGTTCGTCAAATAAGACACCTGTAAATAACCATTTCCTAATACCATTAGTCTCACTATAGAAACATACTTGCTTAGCCTTCAATTCTACTGCTCTAGGCCCTACCGCATAATATTTATTCTTATACTTAATTAATAAATAAAATGTTTCATCAATTCTACTATAAATACTTTGAATTAAATCAATTCCAGTTTCAAAGTTAATGTTATAAGCATTAATATCTTCTGCTATTCAAATTTTTTTATTTAATTTTAAATACTGCTCTCTTGAACAATACCTTTCAGCAACTATATTATTCAATTCATCTCCGCTTAATGAATAAAACGTAATAACTCCATCCACATCTTCTTCACTAACAAAGCTATTTGTTCTTGCTTCATATAAAATTTTAACATCAGAATCAGCTACCTCTTTGAATATTAATAATAACCTTTCATACGTAACTAAATTACTAACATCACTAAAACCAATTATTGCATATCTAATCTCATTCGTATCATTAAATACATAAAGATCACCATCATTATCA
>JAILIY010000052.1 GCA_024695025.1 Acholeplasmatales bacterium | reverse complement strand
TGTTCCTAAAACAATCGACAACGATTTAGCAGTTACAGACCACTGTCCAGGTTATGCAAGTGCTGCAAAATATGTAGCTACTACATTAATGGAAATCAAATATGATGCTACTGTTTATGATACACCAATGGTTGCAGTTGTAGAAATCATGGGTAGAAATGCTGGTTGGTTAACTGCTGCTTCTCAACTTGCTGTATATAAAGGTGCAGGTCCTGATTTAATTTATCTACCTGAAGTTCCATTCGATCTAGATAAGTTCTATAAGGATGTTGAAAAGAAATATAAAGAAAACAATGGTCAAGTTATCATTGCAGTTTCAGAAGGTATTAAGACAAAAGATGGTAAATATGTACCAGAACTTGTAAGTGACAATCTTGCAAAAGATTCATTCGGTCATGCTCAACTTGGTGGTACTGCTTCTGTTTTAGCTAATTTATTAAAAGATAAATTAAATGTTAAAGTTCGTGCAATTGAATTCTCATTAATTCAACGTTGTGCTCAACATTTAGCATCTAAAGTAGATGTCGAAGAAGCATTCAATGCTGGTAGAGAAGCTGTAAAGGCTGCATGTAGCGGTATTACAGATTACATGATTGGATTTAAACGTACTTATGATAAAGATGGTAATTATGTATGTGAATACATTAAAATTCCTCTTGAAGAAGTTGCAAACGCAGAAAAGACTGTACCACTTGAGTGGATTAACAAAGAAGGTACTGGTTTAACAGATGATTATGTTAAATATGCTCTTCCACTAATTCAAGGAAATGCAGCTGCACCACTTGAAGATGGTTTACCTCGTTTTGCAAGAATGAAAAAAGTATTTGTTAAAAAGTAATATTAAAAAATAAGTCACATCAATCGATGTGACTTTTCTTCTTCTATTCATTAAAAAAGCTAATCTTTTGATTAGCTATTTTTTTTAGTTATAACAAGCCTTTAATCTCTTTTGAATTTCTAAAATGAATTCATGAGAATTAACTGACTTAACCTTAACACCCTTATCCACAAGATTTACAAGGTCTTTTGTCATTATACCATCAAGTAATGTCTTAACACATGAAGCTTCTAAATTATCAGCAAATTTAACTAAATCAGGTAAATTATCCATTTCTCCACGTTTTCTTAAAGCACCGCTCCATGCATAAATAGTTGCCATAGGGTTAGTTGATGTTTCTTCACCCTTTAAATATTTATAATAGTGACGAGTAACTGTACCATGTGCAGCTTCATATTCATAATTTCCATCTGGTGAAACTAATACAGATGTCATCATAGCAAGGCTTCCGAATGCTGTTGATACCATATCACTCATAACGTCACCATCATAATTTTTTAGTGCCCAAATAAAGCCACCTTCACTTCTAATTACACGTGCTACTGCATCGTCAATTAGAGTATAAAAATATGTTATACCTAATTCTTCAAATTTAGCCTTATAACATTTTTCATAAATGTCTTGGAACTTTAATTTAAATGTTTGGTCATATTTTTTTGAAATTGTATCCTTAGTAGAAAACCATAAATCTTGTTTAGTATCAATTGCGTATTTAAAACAAGAATGAGCGAATGATTCAATAGACGAATCCTTATTATATAAGCCTTGTAATACACCAGCACATTCAAAATCATAAACTGTTTGTCTTAAAACTTCACCATCTTCTGAAGTATATAATAATTCAGCCTTACCTGGCTTTTCAATTCTAAATTCAGTATCCTTATATACATCACCATAAGCGTGACGTGCGATAGTGATTGGCTTATTCCAGTTTTTAACAACTGGCTTAATTGTGTCAATAATTATAGGTGCTCTAAATACTGTACCATCTAGAATTGCACGAATAGTACCGTTAGGGCTTTTCCACATTTCTGATAAGTTGTATTCTTCAACTCTTTGTTTGTTTGGTGTGATAGTCGCACACTTAACTGCAACACCATACTTTTTTGTTGCATTTGCTGAATCAATTGTGATTTGGTCTTTTGTTTCTTCTCTTTTCTTTAAGCCTAAATCATAATATTCAGTCTTTAAATCTACAAATGGAAGTAATAATTCATCCTTTATCATCTTCCATAAGATTCTTGTCATTTCGTCTCCATCCATTTCAACAAGTGGTGTAGACATTTTAATTTTTTCCATAATTTCAATACCTCCGAAATCATATAAATTATATATTAAAATATATAAGAATTCAAATAATCTTTATTTATTTAGCTTATAATATTAATTCTTCCTTCTGGAGTACTATATTTATCTTTTAATTTACCATCTAAAGAAACAATATAATCTATTAGATTTTGATAATCAATTTGGCCTGATGTTACCTTTTCACATTCTTTAAATACTGTACCACCATCACCATTTTCAAATGCTATATAATTTGTTGTGGCAACTGTATAATATGTATTCATTTCTATATCAACATATTCTCCGTCTTTTAAGACTTTTACATTAGATACTCTATAATCGCCATCAACCTTATCAAAAAGACCATCAGCATCTAATTTAACCTTTGATTCTTTAGTTACATCTAAATCAAATTTTATACCAGATACACAAGGGAAACCACCAAATTCACCATTTGGTACCATAACACCTAAATCATTAGTTGTCTTATATTCAGCCTTAGTTTTATATGTAGTATATTCTAAATGATCTAAAATATTTTTTCCGGTAGCTTTAATAACACTACATTCGTTGCCGTATGGGTGAACATTAATAATATCACCATACGTGATATCGCCACTTTTTAGATTAGTTCTTACTCCACCACCGTTGACAAAACCAATTTCTGCATCACTTACAATTCTCATCGCGTCTGCACATAAATTAGATATAGGTAATTCTCTAGTTCTTACCATTCTAATTCCATCTTCATCAAATATACTTAAATT
>JAILIY010000045.1 GCA_024695025.1 Acholeplasmatales bacterium | reverse complement strand
AATAAATATAAAGAATCTTTAAAATCAATTAAAAGCATTTTAAATTTATTATCATTAAGAGGTAATTTTGTTGTAAAAGTATTATTAAATGCGTTTTTAGTATTCGATTTTTGGGTAATTATAATTTATAATTTAAAAAATAAAAAGACAGAAGGATTAAATGAAATATTTGAAAATGTTGGTAAACTTGAATGTATTGTATCTTTATCAACTATAGGTATTGATAATGATGTTTATACAACAGGTATAGAAAGTGATTTAAATAAAGTAGAAGGAGAAGGTATGTATCATCCTTTAGTTAAGGATTGTATCGACAATTCATTAACTTTAGACCAAGGTGTGATTTTAACTGGTTCTAATATGAGTGGTAAGACTACATTTATGAGAACACTTGCGATATGTGAGACTTTATTTAACGCCAATGGTCTTATTCCTGCTTTATCATTTAAAGCACCTAAATTATCAATTTATACATCACTTAGAGCCAATGATATGTTAAGTGAAGGTATATCTACATTTTATGCAGAAATACTTAGAATGAAAAAAATAAATCAAGCAATTTTAAATGAAAAATGCTTGATTTTAGTAGATGAAATATTTAAAGGTACTAACGCTATAGAGCGTATTAGTGCATCTAATCAGGTAATAGATAAACTAAGTTTAAATAATGTATTATTTATTATCTCAACACATGATTTTGAATTATGTGATAATAAAAATGTAAAAAATTATCATTTTAATGAAACTTATATCGATGATAAGATTCATTTTGATTACAAAATAAAAGAAGGTAAATCAGACACTAAAAATGCGATTTACCTACTTAAGATGGCACAGATCATCTAAAAATTTAATAGCGCCACCATTGTTGTTGTCATATTTAGTTATATAGTCACAAGCTTGTTTGATTTTGTCATCACCATTTATCATAGCAACCTTGATGTCGCATAAATTGATCATATCAATATCAGAGTAGGAATCAGTGATTCCTACTATTTTTTTATCATTATAAGCTTCCTTCATTACTTTAGAAGCATAAGATTTATCTATTTTATGTTTATATACCATTATTAATTCTCTATTTTTATCTTTGGCAAATGTTTCATAATAAAGACCATTTTCGTCTAATGCTTTTTTAAAGTCAACAGCTTTATTATTTTCAATTGCAACACTTAGTTCACATAAATCTTCATTGATAAATGAAATTTTAAGTCTATTGAATTTTGGATATATAAATTCAAGTCTATCTAAAAAATTATAAATTAATGTATTTTTAACTGTTTCACTCCAGGCAGTATAAATGTAATCTTTAAAATCCATAAATATTCTATTTATGACTTTGTTTGAAATCAAATCTAATTTATATTCTCCATTGATATATAAAATATTACTTGATATAGAAAATATATCACAATCTAAATCATATAAATTTATAAAATCTGTTAGTTCAGAAATAGAAGAATTACTGACTATACAAATATGATTATTAGCTGTGAAATTTTTTAATTTAAAGACATCGTCTTTATTGAGGGTCCTGTTATTTTTAACTAAGGTACCATCAAAGTCACATAATACTGAATACATTTTTATAATCACCACTAAAATTATAACATAAATTTATAGTTTTAGACATATTTATAGGGCTAATTTTCTTTAATTTGTTGAATAATTATTGTATAATAATTATTAGGTGATATGATGCTAATTTTATTTAAGTTATTTGGATTTATTAATTTTGAATTCATGACAATTTTATCATTTATCCTAGGTATCTTTTTTGGAATGGTTATTTTATCACTTTTATATGCTTTATTTGTTGTCGCATCATTAGGTGATAAAAAATATCAGCTTAAGGCTGAAAATGATACATTAACTGAAGCTCGTGCCAAAGAGATGATCGAACAGGCAAGGCGTGCATTTAAAGATAAAAATTTAAGAGGTAAGCTTTCTAAAGCTCAACACTTTAGAAAATTATCATATGATTTAGTATATGGTATAGCATCATCATTTTATCCTAGTAGTAAGCATCCGTTTTTTGAACTTACAATAAGTGAAACTATTGAACTTTTAGATTATGTTTCTAAAAGATTAGATGAAATACTTGATAGAAAAGCTATTAGATTAATCAAAAAATTTAGTATATCTCAAATTATTGATGTTTCACTTCAAACTAAATCTGTTATGGATTCTAAAGCTTTCCAAGTAGCTAAAGAGACAAAGGGTGCTTATAATATTTTTAAAAAGGTTGTCAATGTTATAAATCCAGTGACTTGGTTTAGAGTATGTGTTACAGATAATGCTATAAGAATTGTAATGAATAAATTATATTTAATTACTTTAGGTATTATTGGTGAGGAAGCTTTTAAGATTTATAGTAAAAAAGCTTTGAATAAAGAAGTAGAAATCGACAGTGGTATCGAAGAGCTTGTCGAAGAAGCACAAAATGAAATAGTAGATATTAAAAAAGAAGCAGTAAAAGAATATAATGATTTAACTAAAGAAGAAAACAATGATTCTTTTTTAGACAATGATAATTTCAAATTTAAGACAAAAAATTATATTGTAAAAAATAATTATAATTATCAATCAATATTAGATACAAATAAGAAAGTGAAGGAAAAAGGAAATGTTTAAGAAAAAGAAAAAAGATATTTATTTAGAAGATGATGACGTTTTTGTAATATATCAAATGTCATTTCCTCGCGAAGTAAATAAGAATATTAATGTTTTTACTCCTTCAAAAGTCGCATCTCCTATGAGAGGTTCAAACGTTCCAAATAGAATTGTTTATCATGACAACAAAGGACAAAGAGATGTAGATTATAATTACGATTATGTTAGAAATGAAAAAGAAAAACATTTATCTGATGAAGATGAAGTTAAAAGATTCGGTAGAAAATATCATGAATTCCAAATTCTTAACAATGAAGAAATATCTAAGATTGCAGGATTTGATATATCTAAAAAAGAAGATTTAGATAACGAAGATCCAACAAGAGTAGTTAAGGATAAGAAAAAGAAGACAATTGATTCTAATAATTCATTTATATCTTCTGCAAAAGATTTAGAAGAATTAAGTCAAAATAACAAAGAAGAAAATGAAGAATTTGATATGTCAAATGATGAAGCATCATTTAAGGTTAATGTAATTGATTCAAGTGATGAAGATATATCTTATAATCAACCATCTGCCTCAATGCCTAAGCCTGAGGCAACATCTATTCCATCATTTTTAATTGATGAATCAAAAGAGGAAGAAGAAATTGTTGAGCCATCATTTGATTTTGATAATTCAAATGATACAACAGGCTTTAAGGTTCCTGATTTAGAAGTACCTGAATTCAATTATGATGTTAAAAACAATGCTCCAATTGATAGAAATATATCAATTGAAGAGGCTATGAGACGTGCAAATGAAGGTGAATATCCTGAACTTATGAGCGGTGAGGTTGGCTCTAATAGACCAGAAGGCTATAAAGCTAATTTAGGCATTAAGCCAATTGATGATACTCCACTTGTATCTTCTAATTCACATGAGGGCTTCAATAATGATAAAAGTGATGTAAAGGTTGAAAGTGTAAACGAAATTGAAAACTTAGTTAAGACTCAACCTACTCAAACAGAACCTAAAAAATTTGAACCAAAGCCTTTACCTGAAAAGAAAAAAGAAGAACCAAAGCCTGGCAATAATTATAAAGGTTATAAAGTTCCTTGGAAAGATATTTTCCCAAAAAGTGTTACGGGAAATGATACACATCCAGCTTGGCTTGAAGCTAAGGTTGAGGTAATCAATCAAACACTTAAAGCCTTCTCTATTGATGGAGAAGTAATTGATTATACAAAGGGACCTGCCTTCACATTATATGAAATAATGTTAAGTGCTGGTGTCAACGTTAAAAAAGTATTACAAATTAAAGATAATTTAGCGATGAATTTACAAGTTAAATCTCTTCGTATTTTAGCGCCTATTCCTGGTAAAAATACAGTAGGTGTCGAAGCACCTAACGATAAGGCTGATATCGTATCATTTGGTGATATTTTAAGTGATGATTTCATAAAAGATGGCAAGCCACTTAACTGTGCACTTGGTAAATATATTGATGGATCTCCAGTTTATGAAAATATCTATAACATGCCACATGCCTTAATTGCCGGTGCTACACAATCAGGTAAATCAGTATGTATCAATACAATTTTGATGTCTTTATTAATCAAAAACTCACCTGAAAAATTAAAACTAATTATCGTTGACCCTAAGACAGTTGAATTTACTCAATATGAAGGTATTCCACATTTATTAACTCCAATTATTACAGACCCTGAGGTTGCAACACAATCATTGAAGTGGGCAGTTGAAGAAATGGACAGAAGATATGGTGTTTTAGCCCGCGCTCGTGTAAAAAATTTAGGAGATTATTTAAAGAAGCGTGAGACAGATGAAACTTTACCTCCACTTCCTTATATAGTAATAATTATCGATGAATTTAATGACTTAGTTATGCAAAGTGGTGCAGAAGTACAAGATTATATCGTACGTCTTGCTCAAAAGGCAAGAGCTGCAGGTATGCATATTATGCTTGCGACACAAAGACCAACAACAAATGTAGTAAATGGTACTATTAAGGCAAACATTCCATGTCGTATCGCCTTTAGAGTTGCCAGTGCGATGGATTCAGTAACTATCTTAGATGAAGGTGGAGCTGAAGAATTACTTGGTCGTGGTGATATGTTAATTCAAAATCAAAACGCTCCAGTTCGTGCTCAAGGTGCTTACCTTAAGGATGATGAAATTGCCGATTGTTGTGACTATTTAACAAGTAATTATGGCCCTGATTATTTCTTCTCAATTGAAGAATTAAAAAGAAGTATGTCTAGCCAATCAAATAGTTCATTTGGCGCAAAAGAACAAGCTCAAGTACCTGATGAATTATTATATAATGTCGCTAGATATTGTATAGAAAATGAAGCTTGTTCTATAAATTCAATTCAAAACACATTCAGTGTAGGTTTTAACAAGGCTCAAAGAATTGCCCAATTATTAGAAGAACGCGGTGTAGTATCAAGTAAAAATGGTACTAAGGCACGTGACATTTTAGTTAATTTAGAAGAATTAGATCAAATGTTTGGCGTTGAATCACAAGGCGAAAGCTTAGATTAGTTTTAGAGGTTTATATGGATTTAGAAAAAGAAGATTATGGAAAAAATTTAATCTATACAAAAAGACTAGTTTTAAATAGATATATTTACAATATAATCTTCTTTTTTTCTATGGTTTTAACTAACCTTATTTGTATTAGAAGAATTAAAGTATTTATTGAAATGTATCAATCATTTACTTCACTTTTTAAAATATTTGGATTAGAATTTTATTTTATTTGTCTAATTATATTAATAATTTATTTAGTCTCTATTATCACTTATATAATCATAAAGGAAATAAAGAATGAAGAATGGCTTTATAAAGTTATATATATAAGTGATAAATTAGATATATTCACATTTATAACTAAATGTGTATCTGTTATTTTATTTATTATGATTTTCTTTTTTAATCCTTGTACAGTATCGGGTTTATCAATGTATGATACATTTGATAATAATGATAAAATAATTTGTTCAAATTATTGTTACATCCCAGAAAGAGGAGATGTAGTAACATTTGATGCCTCTGATTATACAGATAATGTTTTTTATATTAAAAGAATAGTTGCCAAAGGTGGAGATACTATTTTATATGTAGATAATACATTTTATGTAAATGGTAAGGCTGAAAAAAGACAAGGTGTCGATTTAAATCAATTCAATAATTTAGTTGATGGATTGACATTTAATGTGAAAAAAAATGGTTATGTTATACCTAAAAATAAACTAGTACTTATGGGTGATAACAGAAATAATTCAATGGATTCAAGATATTTTGGTCTTGTCGATAAAAATGATATATTTGGTAAAGTAATTTTAAGAATTAGTCCAATAAAAGATTTTAAAATGTTTTTTTAAGGAGGACCTATGATGGGTGATAATGTAAAAGTAATACAATGGTTCCCAGGCCATATGGCTAAAGCGCGACGTGAAATAACTGAATCCTTAAAAAAAGTAGATGTAATATTTGAACTTAGGGATGCAAGAATTCCAATTTCATCTAAAAATCCAATGATAGATGAAATAATAAATAATAAGCCAAGAGTAATTTTATTTAATAAAGCTAACATAGCTGATAAAGCTATTACTAAGGCTTGGATGGATTATTATAAAAAACAAAATATTGTGTGTTTAGATATAGATTCAATTGATGGATATAACATATCTAAAATTATTAATTCAGCTTTATATGCACTAAAAGATGAATTTTTAAAAAGAGAGAAAAAAGGTATTAAATCTAAAACTATTAAAGCGATGATTTTAGGTATACCTAATGTCGGAAAATCAACTTTAATTAATAAGCTTGCAAAGCGTAAGGCTGTAGGTGTTGGAGATAAACCAGGTGTGACTAAAAACCAAACTTGGATAAAGGTTACAGAAGATTTATTTTTACTTGATACACCAGGTATTTTATGGCCTAAATTTGAAGATCAAATGGTTGGTGTAAAACTTGCCATGTGTGGTTCAATTAAGGATGAAATCCTTAATCTTGACGATTTGACACTTAAGGCAATCGAATATTTGATGAAATATTATCCAGCTAATTTAATGAAAAGATACAACATTGAAAAATTAGAAGATACACCAATTAAAATAATGGATCAGATTTGTGCTAAAAGAGGCTTTTTAGTTAAGGGTGGTAATTATGATTATTCAAGATGTGTTGTGATGTTTTTAAATGATTTAAGAAATGTAAGAATTGGAAGTATGTCATATGAAAGACCAGAAGAATATTGATTTATACAAATTTGAAGAAGAATTATATGATAATGGTGTAGAATACATTTGTGGAGTTGATGAGGCAGGTCGTGGCCCAATTGCAGGTCCTGTCTGTGTTGCCGCATGTATCCTTCCTCAATTTTTAAGAATTCCAGGTATTAATGATTCTAAAAAATTAAGTGAGAAAAAAAGAGATGAGCTTTTTAAAATAATTAAAAAAGAAGCCATCGCTTATAACATCGTTATGATTAGTGAAAAAGAAATAGATAAAATTAATATTTATGAGGCAACTAAAAAAGGTATGATAGAGGCAATAGAAGGTTTAAAAGTTAAACCTAATATTGCTTTGATTGATGCGATGCCTTTAAATGAATTAAAGCTCGAACACAAATCAATAATTCATGGTGATGCCTTAAGTGCCTCAATTGCCGCAGCCTCAATTTTAGCTAAAGTTACAAGAGATGAATATATGGCTAAAATGGATTTAAAATATCCTAATTACGGTTTTAAACACCATAAAGGATATTGTACAAAGATGCATGTAGAAGCTTTAGAAAAGCTTGGACCTTGTCCAATACATAGAAAGACTTTTTATCCTGTATCTAAATATTTTGTTAAACAATTATCTATTTTTGATGATGAAGAAAATAACGAATAAAATTGACATAAAAGTCTTAAATTGATATAATGTAAAACGGTTAAAAAAGGAGTATTATAAATATGTCAAGAAAACATAGAAGTATTGTCGAATATAAATTCGATACTCAATTATTAATCAATATCGAAGATAAAGATGTTGATGATGCTGAAGACGAATTGAGAGATTATGTCTTAACACAACTTAAGGGTGACTCTTTAGTAGTTGCTGGATTTGAAGATGAAGATGACGAAGGAAATCCTGCAAACTTCTTAAAGGTACATTTCCACACTAATGAACCATGGTTAGTTTTAGCATATGGTCAATCAATTGGTGATATTTACGATGTTGTTGTTGAGAACATGCAACGTCAATCAGACGGTCTTAAGGGATAATGATTAGGGACATAATTATAGGGGAGCATATATTTAACGATTATGCAAAAGATGCTAATCCTTTAGATTTATTTATTTTAGAAGATTTAATTGATACATTAAAAGCTAATTTAAATAGATGTGTCGGTATGGCAGCTAATATGATTGGTTATAATAAGAAAATTATTGTCTTTGTTGATGACAATAATAAAATTGGTTATATGATCAATCCTAAAATTATTAAAAAAGAAATAGAATACGAGACAGAAGAGTCTTGTCTATCTTTAAAAGAAAGTCATAAAGCAGTAAGATATAAAAGTATTAAAGTTGAATTTTATAATGATAAATTTCAAAAGCGATTAAAGAATTTTAATGGCTTTGTTGCTCAAATTATTCAACATGAAATAGATCATTTAAATAAAATTATAATTTAGATAGGAACATTATATATGGAATTGATCAATGATGTGTTTTTTAAGGATTTAAATAAAAAATATATATACGATTCTTTAACTGGCGTTTTAAGTAGAGAATATATTTTAAAATATACTCAAAATCTAATAGATAATAATGAAAAATTCACATTATTTTTTATCGATTTAGATTATTTTAAAGATATCAATGATATCTTAGGCCATAAAATTGGCGATGATGTACTTAAAATAATGTCTGATACTATAAAGAAGATCTTTAAGGATAAAGAAACTATTTGTGGTAGATTTGGTGGAGATGAATTTATAGTAATATATAAGGGCATAGACGAATATAATGATGTCTGGAAGGTAGGAGAATCTATCTGTAAAGAAATCACTTATTCATCAGTACCTGATTCTGTATCTAATTACGGTGATGTCACTGTAACGATTGGAATCGCATCATATCCAAGAGATGCCAAAAATTTTGATGAATTATTCGATAAGGTTGATAAAGCTTTATATAGAGGAAAATTAAAGGGTCGTAATTGTTTTATTATTTATAATGAAGCCCTTCATGGAAACATTAGAAATAATGCAATGTCTATCCTTAATACAGATCAATTAATTCAATTTGTATTTAATGAATTAAATGACAAGACTAAAACTGTAGATGAAAGAATCACAAAAGTATTGAGCTTTGTCGCAAGATATTACAATATTGATTACGCATCTATTTATGATTTAAAAAATTTAAAAATCATTTGTAAAAGTATAATTGCCGACCGTGATATTTTATCAATCATTCCTCAAAAGGTATATGATGATTTAGGATTTAATAATTCACAAATATTAGCAATTAATTTTAAAACTAGATTAAATCCAAATGAAAAGACAGTTCATAATTTATTACGTAAAGAAAATATTAGAGCTGAGTTATTAGTTCATATTTCATCAAGAAATAATTATTATGGTTATTTAAGAATGGATTTAATTAATGAGCGTGTATGGCAAAAGGAAACTAAATTAATACTTCAAATAGTTGCCCAAATATATGCAAATTTATTAGAGGAAGAACAAGAAAATTAAGCACTTTATAAGTGCTTTTTTTGATTGTTTGACAAATAGACATATGTGTTTTAAAATTGAATTGTATTTTTAATACAAAAAGCAACTTAACAAAATATTCACTCGATGCCTTTGATAATGAAATTCTTACTATGATTGAAAATTTGATATAAAAATAAAAAGCTTCAGTTTAGAAACTGAAGCATTATTTTTAAATGGTGACCCGTACGGGGTTCGAACCCATAAATGCATGCGTGAAAGGCATGTGTGTTAACCGTTTCACCAACGGGCCATACGATGGCGCCCTCTATAGGACTTGAACCTACGACACCCTGATTAACAGTCAGGTGCTCTAACCAACTGAGCTAAGAAGGCAAATATATCAAAGAGAAAGCCTGGCAACTACCTACTCTCGCAAGATTAAACTTACTACCATCGGCGTAAAGATGCTTAACTTCTGTGTTCGGGATGGGAACAGGTGTTTCCATCTTGCTATCGCCACCAG
>JAILIY010000024.1 GCA_024695025.1 Acholeplasmatales bacterium | reverse complement strand
AATAAATTAAAAAAACATAGTTTATTTACGTGTAGAAAATAATAATATAAATATTATTATAGAGTTTTTTAAGTATTTGTTATATAATAAGAGTATATTTTTTAAAGGGTGATATTATGGCAGAGATTAATAATTTTATTAAGACAATAATGCAACAAGACCTAGAAAGTGGTAAGGTAGATGCAATAGCTACTCGTTTCCCACCAGAGCCTAATGCATATTTACACATAGGACATGCTCGTGCAATCATTACAAACTTTGAACTTGCAAAAGCATTTAATGGAACAACAAATTTAAGATTTGATGATACTAATCCTGCAAAGGAAGACAAAGAATTTGTAGATGGTATTATTTATGACTTAAAATGGTTAGGCTATGAACCAACTAATGTATTTTATGGTTCTGACTATTTTGAAAAAACATACGAAAAAGCTATCTTATTAATTAAGAAAGGCTTAGCATATGTTGATGATTTATCTCAAGAAGAAATGAGTAAATACCGTGGTACATTAACAGAACCAGGTAAGAATTCTCCATACAGAGATAGAAGTGTTGAAGAAAATTTAAAGCTATTTGAAGAAATGAAAAATGGCAAATATAAAGACGGTGAAAAGACTTTAAGAGCAAAAATTGATATGTCAAGCCCAAACATCAATATGCGTGACCCAGCTATGTATCGTATTTTACATTTAAATCATCATAGACAAGGTACTAAATGGTGTATTTATCCAATGTATGATTTTGCTCATCCGCTTCAAGATTCATTTGAAGGCATAACACATTCATTATGTTCACTTGAATATGATAACCACAGAGTATTATATGATTGGTTCATTGAAAAATGTGAAATGAAACATGTCCCTCATCAATATGAATTTGGTAGACTTAATATAACAAACACTATTATGTCTAAGCGTTATTTAAGAGCTCTTGTTGATGCTGGTAAGGTCTTAGGATATGATGATCCTCGTATGCCAACATTATGTGGTTTAAGAAGAAGAGGATTCACACCAGATTCAATTAGAAACTTTATTTTATCTACTGGTTTATCAAGAGTTAATTCAACTGTTGAATCAGATCAATTAGATGAAGAATTAAGAAATGATTTAAAATTAAAAACTTTAAGACCTAACGCAATTATCGACCCAGTTAAGGTTGTAATCGATAATTACCCAGAGGATAAGGTAGAATATTTAGATTGTCCTAACAATCAAGAAAATGAAGAATTAGGCTCAAGAAAGATTGCATTTTCACGTGAAGTATATATTGAACGTGAAGACTTTATTGAAGTTAAGCCTAATAAGAAATGGAAAAGACTTGCCCTTGATGTTGAAGTAAGACTTATGCATGCATATTTTATAAAGGCAACATCAGTTGAAAAGGATAAGGATGGAAATATTACATTAATTCACGCAACATATGATCCAAAAACCAAAAGTGGTTCTGGCTTTGATGAGCGTAAACCTAATGGTAATATTCATTTCGTTGAGGCCAAAACTGCAATCCCTGCAGAATTTAGACTTCTTGAACCATTAATGTTAGATGAAACAGAAGAGAATAAAGATTTAGATTTCATGGAAAGATTAAATCCAAATTCACTTCAAATTAAAAATGGTTATGTAGAGGAATTCTTAAAGGATACTAAGCCTTTAGATCACTTTCAATTTATAAGAAATGGTTATTATACTACAGATTTAGACAGCAAGCCAGAAAAGCTTGTCTTCAATAGAACTTGTGGTTTAAAATCATCATTTAAAATGTAAATGAAGGACTCCTTAGGGAGCCCTTTAAATCGTTTATTTAGGAGAAATTATTTATGTTAAAAACTGTTAATTTAGGAGTTCAATTCGGCTCAAGAAAATTATTTGAACACGTTGACTTACAATTTACTAAAGGTAATTGTTACGGTATTATCGGCGCTAATGGTGCTGGTAAATCTACATTCTTAAAAGTATTATCAGGTGAACTTGAATCAACTACTGGTGAAGTAATTATCGATAAGAAGGAAAGAATGAGTGTATTAAAACAAGATCAAAATGCATTTAATACAGAAACAGCTTTAAACACTGTGTTATTAGGACACAAAAGATTAATAGAAGTTAGAAATCAAAAGGATGCTTTATATGAAAAAGAAGATTTCACAGACGCTGATGGTCTTTTAGCAGCTGAGCTTGAAGCAGAATTTGCAGAACTTGGTGGTTGGGAAGCTGAAAGCGATGCGGAAACATTACTTTCAGGCTTAGGTGTACCTGAAGAAGCATTCTATACTTTAATGGAAGAATTAGATGCTAAAATTAAAATTAAGGTATTACTTGCCCAAGCATTATTTGGTAATCCAGATATATTATTACTTGACGAACCAACAAACA
>JAILIY010000017.1 GCA_024695025.1 Acholeplasmatales bacterium | reverse complement strand
AGAACCAACAGGTGTAGAAGAATCAGTTGGTGTATCAACAGGAAGCACAACTGCAGCCTCAACAACAGGTAGCACAGCGACAACAACTGCAGCCTCAACAAGTGCAGCATCTGCAACATCAAGTGTAGTAGCAACAAGTGCGAGCTTAGCTGGTGGTGTAACTATATTAGTTGCCGCAGCGGCAGCGGTAGTAGGCTCTAATGCTTTGAATAAAGCACCAAAGATGTTATTTGAAGAAATGGAAGTTGGTGCGGATTATTGTATATATGATTTTGAAATAGATCAGTCTTCTTTATATAGTGATGCGACATACACTGTCGAATTAGAATACAATAATGAGAAGATTACAAAGACTATTGATAAAAATGTATCACATCAAAGAATGTTCTTTTCTAACCTTAAGGAAGGTACAAGTTATAAATATAGAATAGCAGCTAAATATAATAAGCTTGAAACTTACTATTATAATGAAAAGATGGTAAGAACAAAAGAATTAAAAGCTCCAAAAGCTATATTTGAGTTTACACCAGATATTACTTTAGAAGCTGATGGAACTAATAGATATAATTTGGATTATAGTGTATATATTTCTAACGTATATGGTGATGTATCACAATCTTACGTCACAATTTACCAAGGACAAGATGAGAGTGTAAATAATGAAATTAATAAAAAGAATTTTATTGAAGGAACTCTTTTTGACGTAAAAGATAATCAAGAATTAATATTTACAGCATATACATATTATGGAAACGAGATAGTAAAACTTGAATCTGAATACTTCAATGTTCAATATCCAAGTGATTTTGTCAGACCTGAAGATGTATATAATTCTAAGTATGTATTTAATGAAGATTCACTTATGAATTATAGTTATAATTTAGAAACTGGTAGTTCATTTACAATTGAAACAGGTTTTGATAACTCAATTGATTCAAATGAAGCAATGAAGTTTGATTTTTATGACGCAGATGATAATCTAATTGAAGATAAGACTGTAATAACTCAAGATGCATCTTATGAAGTTAATCTTGAACCGATGTATTCGCAAGGTACTATTACTATGACTCCTATTAAATATGTTACAGATAATAGTAGTAATAGTAGTGTTAATCCTTTAAAGAAGGCTGATGGTGAGGATTATGTAGAATTTGAGCCAACAACAATTCCGTTTAAGTTTGATCCGGTATTCGTAGATACTTTATTGAGTGTTGACTCATCAATATTAGTATTCTCAACATCTTATTTTGAAGAGATTGATAAAGAATTAAAATTAACTGGTACTATAACTAAAAAAGATGGTACATCGATTAATATAGATGATGTATTTACTTCAAGTGATATTTTTAAAGAAATCAGTGTTAATGAAAGTGATATAGATAAATTTGATGCAACAATATCATATACTAATGGTGATGGAAAAGTAATTAAATTATTCCATTACGATAATGATTTTGAAGATAAAATCGAATTTGGTGATATAAATTATAAAACAGATACGACTATTCCGTATGAGATGACACTTCCAAAGAATGCTACAATAGATAGTTGTACATTTGAATATACTAGTGGTGGAACTGAAGGCGGAGATTTGGTAGATAAAACAGGCTTGATGAATTTAAGTTATATCGTATCGCCTAATGTTTCAGGTGATATATTTATGACATATTTAGATAAATATGGAGTTTCTGTTTCAAGACAGATTCCATTTAAGTTTAAAGTGTTAACTCCTAATTTATTTACTAATGTTACTTTGACACCTTACCTAGCTGATCCTTTATCTGAAGACGTTTCTACATTTGTATTCACTTTTGAATACGCTGGTATATATGAAGGCGATTGTTCTTATAAAATTGTCACAAAGACATTAGATGAAAGTGGCAACATCTTAAGTACATATGATGAAGATACTTATGAAAATTTAGCTATCGGTGCTGATGGAAATTTAGCTGCCGGTACTGATGGAAATTTAGCTGTCGGTACTGAGATTGAACATGACCTTGATGCAAATACAGCTTTTGTAGAAGCAAGTATTTATTATCAAGATCCTGATACAGGTACTGATGATTTGATTAGAACATATAATTTTGATTTAGATTCTATTGATTCAATTTCTGATGTTACAGAATTAGAAATTGATGATGATGGTAATGTTATAATACCTTATACAGTTAAGGAAATTGAAGGTGCCACATTATCTCGTATAACTGCATTCTTCTCAGATGGTACAGAAGAAACAATTGAAACTACAGATATTACAGGCAATATAACAATATCAGAACTTAATGCCAATTTATTAAATGGTAATATTACTGCTATATATACTGATGATGAAACAGGATTTGAATTTGGTGTTGGTTATCATCTAGATGTTAATTTAAATGCGGCAGTTAATATGGATTATTTCGTTCCATTTGTCGGAAGTAACTTAATAGTTGCTGTTAAATACGATGTTTTAATAAATGGAAAAGAAGTAAATATGGATTTAGGTTTAACAGCTCTAAAGGGCAATGGTTTAATGTCAGCTGTTGAGGAAGTAAATATTGAACAAGCTGTTACTAATTCAACAGAATTAGAAGGCTATGAAGCATATGAAAACGACTATTATTTAGTTGAAATTGTATCAAATGATACTCTTCCTGAATACTTATCAAATACAATTAAAATCAATGCAACAGGATTTGATAGTTCAGAATATGAAGATATAAGTACATTTAGTTTAACTGTATTAGGGGCTCCTAGTTCACAGATTCCTGAATTTGATTCATATACATTAAATTCAGATATGAAGTATTATGTTATAGATAATGGTGATGGTACTACATCATTTATGTTTGATACAGGATTTGTTGAAGGTGCAGCTAAAATCACTCACAAACAAAGATTTACATTTGGTTATTTAGACGAAAATGGTAATAAACAAGTGATAGTTAAATTTTTAGATGATAATTCTTTACAACAACCTGTAATTACTTTACCAACAAGAGATTATGATGTATATTACAACTTTGATATAGAATACAATGATGTTTTATACAGCTGTAATATAATAGAAACAGCATATCTTGCATTTGAAAGAGCTGAAATAGATCCTGAATTAGCTAGACTTGTTGAAACTGATGAATTAGAAGTTTCAGGAGACGATTTAAAGATTAAACAATCTATTGACTTAAATTATATTGATAAAGATGTTCCTATAACATTTGTATATAATGATATACCATATGAAGTTCCATATTATGATTCTACAAGTTCAGTTGTAACTTTAATAGATGCAGATACATATGAATATACAGTAAATGGTGATGGATATCAGGCATATGTATATATGGCTTATGGAACAACAATGGAAATTACATTGACATTGACAAGTACAACATTTGATCCAATGGTTGATACAATTAAATTACAATATGCATTTGCATGTGATAATTTAATTAGTGATATTAATACTAAGTATGGCACATCATATCCTTTAGATAGGTACAATCAAGAATATGAATGTCAAATGTTTGCATATGATACAACATACGGAGAATACACTATTGAAAATAGTTCGGGCAGAACTTATGATATTTATGCAGATATAATAAGTGGTAATAGTTCAACCGATACAGCCGTACTAAAAGTAATGTATGATGGAAATGTAATCGATACTATTGATGGTTCAATATATAACGGACGTATGAATTTTAGTTATTCTGTGCCGTACTATGTTGATAATGTAGATTTCTATGTTGAATATGTAAAATATTTTGGTGGTGAACAATTTGTTTACAAAGAGGAATTTATCGATAATCTTGAATTAGGAAAAATTGAATTAACAAATCAAGAAGTTATCGCAAATGAAGATGGCACATATACTATAAAAGGTACACTTAGCGACCAAAGTATAACTGAGTATACAGTTTATGAATTTGATTCAGATGGTACGTTTGTTACAAGTAGTGGAGCAAATATGACATATGATGGAAATAATTCATATGAATTTACATTCACACCTACTACAGGAACAAACTATGTAAGTATATCATATGGAGATATTATAAGTATTTTAGTTCCATTAAATCCAGTAAGCTATTCACCAACTGATAGTGAAATAGTATTCACAATAAATTCAAATGATAGTGATTTAACAGATGGACATCAATTTGTAATTGCAGATGAAAAATTAACTTATGATATTGAATTCCAAGATAGTTCAGGTGTAAATATTGATCACACTGTATCAGATGATGATGCATATACAACAAGAATTATAATACAAAATTGTACAGTAGTAATCGAGTTTAATGTTAATGATTATATATCATACACATTTAAACAAGACATTAATATAAGTTAGGATAGGAGAAAAAATTATGAGTAAAAGAAAAAAGGGTTTTACAATAGCAGAGATTATAGTTTTAAGTATTATAATTATAGCATTTGCTGTGCTAATCGCTATTGAAATTGGCGCACCAGACACATCAGTTGGTGAATGGTTTAAAGATGTATTTAATACAAAGAATTTTGGTAAAGATTTTAAGAGTCATTTACCAGTATTAGTAAGAAGTTTAATTTATGTTGCTGTAATTTATGCAGTATGTAAGATTATTAGAATGATTTTCTCATGGAAGATGAAAAAGTCTAATAGAGCTAAGACAGTTATCACATTATGTGATGGTCTAGTTAAGTATGGTTGTGCAATCGCAATTATCATTTTCTTACTTCAAGCATGTGGTGTTAACTCAACAGCAATCTTCGCTTCAGTTGGTATTTTAACACTAGTTGTAGGTTTAGGCTGTCAAAGCTTAATTGCCGATGTAGTAGCTGGTATGTTCATTATATTTGAAAATGAATATAACGTAGGTGAAATCATTACTATTGGTGATTTCCGTGGTACAGTTGTTGAAATCGGTATTCGTGCAACTAAAATCTTAGATGTTGCAGGAAATATTAAAATCATCAACAATTCAGATGTTTCAAATGTAATCAATATGTCAAGAGAATTATCTTTAGCAGTTGTTGACTGTGAATTCCCATACGATGTACCTATCGTAGTAGTTGAAGGTTTATTAAAGGATAACTTTGATAACTTCAGAGATAAGATTCCTGCAATTATTGAAGGACCTTTCTATAAGGGCGTTTCAGGATATGGTGATTCAAACGTAGCTGTTAAGATTGTTGCAAAATGTAAAGAAGAAGACCGTTATCAAGTTCAAAGAGACTTATTAAGAGAATATCGTATGGTATTTACTGAAGCTGGTATTGACTTATCATTCAATCAAGTTGTTATTCAAAATTATGAAAAGACTAATTATCATACAACTAAGAAGGATAAGGCAGAGGCTGAACAATTTGTTCAAGAGCAAAAGGAAATATCAAAGGATATGGATGGTCAGTCACAAGACAATAATTAATAAAGTAAAAAATGGGATTTTCCCATTTTTTCTTTTTGTGTTATAATAGGATTGTTTTTTGAGGTGAATTATGAATATTACATTTGATAATGTATCATTTAAATATATAGAACGTAAAATCTTAGATAATGTATCATTTTCTATTAATGATACAGATAAGGTTGGTGTTGTTGGTGTTAATGGTACTGGTAAGACTACATTAATTAAATTAATATTAGGTAATGAAAAACCAAATAGTGGTGAGATTATTATTTCTGGTGGTATGAGAATTAATTATTTACCTCAAGACCCTAAATTTGATGAATCATTAAGTTTAATTAACATAATAATGAAGGATTCTACTAAGGAAAATCCTATACTAGAATATGAAGCAGAATCAATACTTAAAAAGATGGGCTTTAATGATACAACTATAAAGCCTATAAATTTTAGTGGTGGCCAATTAAAAAGATTAGCATTAGCTAAATCTTTAGTAACACCATGTGATTTATTAATATTAGATGAACCAACAAACCATTTAGATAATAGTTTAATTGTATGGCTTGAAAAATATTTAATTAAATTTAAAAAAGGCTTATTCATGGTTACACATGATAGATATTTTTTACAAAGAGTTTGTAATAAAATGCTTGAAATAGATTTTGGTAAAATCTATATTTATGAAGCAAACTATGATTTGTTCTTAGAATTAAAGGCCAAAAGACTTAAAGATGAAGAAGCATCCGAAAAGAGACTTAAAAGAATATTAAGTCAAGAAAGAGAATGGATGACTCGTGGTGTTGAGGCTAGAAGAACTAAATCAAAAAGTAGAATTGAAAGATTCAAAAAATTATCAGAAATTAAATTTTATGAACATAAAGAAATGGAATTTAATAGTCTAAATACATATTTAGGTAAAAAATTAATTTCTATGATTAATGGTAAAAAAGCTTATGGTGATAAATTGTTATTTGATAATTTTACTTTTGATTTAGAAAGAAACGATATTATAGGTGTTGTTGGTGATAATGGCTGTGGTAAATCTACATTATTTAAAATATTAATGGGACTTGAACAATTGGATAGTGGACAGTTAATATTAGGTGAGACACTTAAGATTGGGTATTTTTCCCAAAATCTAGAACTTATTGACCCTGAAATTAGAGTTATTGATTATATTAAAGAAGAGCATTCTTTAATTGAAACACTAGATGGCACACTTACTGCCTCAGATTTACTTGAACAATTCCTATTTAATAAGGATTTACAGTACACTAAGGTAAAGATGCTAAGTGGTGGAGAAAAAAGAAGATTACAGCTTGTTAAAGTACTAATAAACAACCCAAACATCTTACTTTTTGATGAACCAACTAATGATTTAGATTTATATACACTTGAAATACTTGAAAATTATTTAATGGATTTTAAAGGCCCTATTTTAACTGTATCTCACGATAGATATTTTTTGGATAAAATATGTAATAAATTATTTGTTTATAATGATTTTAAAATAGATATTACATTAGATTCTTTTTCTGATTATTTAACTAAAAAAGAAAATGAAATAAAAATAAAAGAAACTAAGGTTGTAACACCACGAAACTCAAATAAGATGTTACCAAGGGATAGAAATGAATTAAATAAATTAGAAACATTAATTCCAGAACTTGAAAACAAATTAAAAGAATTAAAGGATGATATTCCTAATCATCAAACAGATTTCCATAAGCTTTTAGAAATACAGGCTGAGATTGATGAATTAGAAAATGATATTGATGTTAAAACTAATAGATATTTAGAATTGTTAGAAATTAAGGAGAGCTTTAATTAAAATGCTTGAGAATGTATATTCATACAGATTGAAATTTAAATATATAGATAATGATTTAATTGATGTTATTTTAAGATGCAACAACAAATCAATAGGATATATTAAAGAAATATCTAAAGAAGATGATTTGTTTATAGAATTTGATATCAAAAGTGAATATAGAGGATTAGGCTATCAAACTGAGGCATTAAGAGAGTATCAAAGGT
>JAILIY010000003.1 GCA_024695025.1 Acholeplasmatales bacterium | reverse complement strand
TATCTATCAATGCTTTATCTAAATCATAATTTTTAACAGTTACGATAATTAAATCCATTTTACCTTCTTTTATATAATTAGGATAATATGTAATATCATTGATAATTACTGGGTTATTTTTATATTTAATATACCTTTTTTCGTCGACTAATACATATAAATCTTTATAATCATGCATCTCATTATATAAAGATGATCCGACTCCACCAAAGCCAAATATACCTATTTTCATATTATCCTCCGTATAAAATTTAAGACATGGTAAATCCATGTCTTAGAATAATTTAAATTTATAATCATTTCCAGCAAAGCTTAAATTCAAATAATAATTATATTCAGAAATTGTATATGAAGCTGAATCAATTTCTATTCTTATATTGTTACTATCTTCATATTTATCATATGTAAACATTGATGATAAGCTTACATCATCCATATCAGTGTATAGTTTTGGAGCAGCACTATCATCTGATGAGGTTGTAATATTTTTAGTTTCAACATAGATATTTTTATTGATTTTGTCAGGATTAGCTACTATTTTATAGGTTAAAGTAGCTAATTTAGTCTTCAATGTCTTTGTAGAAATAGTAAGCGTAAAATAACCATCTGGCGATTTACAGGTTGTAGAATTATCAACCATAAGATCAGATACTATTGTCTTACCACCAGTAATATCCTCATAAAATGACATCGATACATCATTTGTACAAGATGTCATAGTAAAAAGTACAAATAATGAAAAGATTAAAATAAATATTTTTTTAATCTTCATCAACTGTATCTCCTACATATCTTGTCGCAGGTCTAATAATCTTATCAGAATATAATAAATATTCAACATCGTGAGCTATCCAACCAACGACACGGGCAGCCGCGAAAATTGGAATAAATAAATCGCGTGGAATACCTAGCATTTCATATATTAATCCTGAATAAAAATCGACATTAGCACAAGATTTTTTTCCACTTCTTGCCTCTAGCATTTCAAGGGCAAGCTTTTCAAATCTAGCGTAGAATTCAAATTTCTTTTCATTATTTTTTTCTTTAGAAAGTTTACGTGCTTCTTCCTTAAGAATAATACATCTTGGGTCACTTAAAGTATATATTGCGTGACCTAAACCATATATTAAGCCTGATTTATCATAATATTCTTTATTTAAAATCTTTTTAATGATATCTTTAATTTCATCATCAGTTGCATCTAAAGAAACATCATTAATTATTTCAGCCATCATATCTTGTACTGCCATATTAGCACCACCGTGACGAGGGCCCTTTAAAGATGCCATTGAAGCACTTATCATTGAATAGATATCAGTATGTGTAGATGTTACAACTGTACCTACAAAGGCACTGTTGTTACCACCGCCGTGATCAGCATGTACCATAAGGCATCTATCTAGTGTCTTAGCCTCAAGCTCTGTAAATTTACCATTATTTCTAGACATATATAATAAATTTTCAGCGAAAGAATAATCATGTCTTGGGAAATGAATAGTTAATGAATCACCATCGATATAATGTGTTTTTGCTTGAAGTGAATATGCGATAATTGAAGGCATTTTACCAATTAATGAAATACCCTTTTTAATTAATTCATAACCACTAATATTATCAGGATCATCATCACATGAATATAAAGATAAAATAGATCTAGAAATATGATTCATAAGTGATTTAGATGGATTCTTTAAAATGATATTTTCCAAAAAATCCTTAGGTAAATCATAATTATCTCTTATTAAATTTTTAAATGTTTCTGATTCTTTCTTATCAGGATAATGACCAAACAATAATAAGAAACATGTATTTTCATACCCAAAATCATCACCAGATTTTTTTGTTATATCTGATATATCGATTCCACGGTAATATAAATTACCCTTCTTTGGCATTTTAATATCATTTTCAACAGTGTAACCAGATACTTCTGATACCTTTGTTAAACCGACTAAAACACCTGTTCCGTTGTCATTTCTTAATCCTTTTTTTACTCTATAAGTATTATATAATTCTGAATCAATACTACCATCAACTAATAAGTCCTGATACTTATTTAATAAAAAGTCGCTCATTAATTGTTAACCTCCTTTAGGCAATCATTAAAAAGTATTTAATAATCCACCTAAGCTAATTAATTTATATTCGTCGTCTGTTAATTCACAGTCTCTTGTATAAGTCTTATTTAAAGTCTTATTTGTAACAGTGATAGTCTTTCTATCCCAAGTTACATTAATTTCATCTAATAGATTAGCTTCGATATCAAGTTCAATTGGTAAAATACCAAAGTTAATTAAATTCTTCTTATGGATTCTTGCAAAGCTTGAAGCGATAACTGCCTTAATACCTAAATATCTAGGAGCTATAGCTGCATGTTCTCTTGATGAACCTTGTCCATAATTTGATTTAGCAACGATTACACCCTTGCCGTTATCTAAACAACGCTTAGAAAAATCAGGGTCTATATTTGAAAATACGAATTCTGAAATTTTTTCAATATTACTTCTATATGGTAATACCTTAGCCCCTGCTGGCATGATGTGGTCTGTTGTAATATTATCTTCAAGAGAAATCATAACCTTAGCGTCAAATGATTGACCAATTGGCTCGAAGTGAGGAATTGGCTTGATATTTGGACCCATTACAACTTCACTTGTAAATGTTGGCTTATATAATAAGCTATCGCACTTAGGATAATCAACATCTAAGCTAAATGCATCCATTTTTAATCCTAAAGGAGATGCGATATAGCCTTGAACTGCTGAATATGCAGCAACTTCAGGTGATACTAAATATACTTGTGCAGAGTTTGTACCACTTCTACCATAGAAATTACGATTGAATGTTCTTAATGATACTGCGTTAGTTGCAGGAGATTGACCCATACCAATACATGGACCACATGCAGATTCTAATATTCTAGCACCTGCTTCAAGTAATACATCTAAAATACCATTTTTTGTAATCATTTGTAATACTTGTTGGCTTCCTGGAGCGATACCTAAAGATACATCCTTGTGAACCTTCTTACCCTTTAAGATTGAGGCAACCTTAACGAAGTCATAATATGAAGAGTTTGTACAAGAACCAATTAATACTTGGTCAACTTTAATGTCCTTAAGTTCAGAAATCTTTTTAACATTATCTGGTGAATTAGGACATGAAGCACAAGGCTCTAATGTATTTAAATCAATTGTGTAATTTTCGTCGTATACACAATCTTCATCTCTTTTTAATTCAGTCCAATCTTCTTCTCTAGATTGAAGCTTTAAGAATTGACGAGTAATTTCATCTGATGGGAATACACTTGATGTAGCACCAAGTTCAGCACCCATGTTACAAATAGTTGAACGTGCAGGAACACCTAATGTTTTAACACCGTCACCATAATATTCAATAACCTTATTTACACCACCCTTAACTGACATAATGCCAAGTAAGTGAATGATGATATCTTTAGCACTTACACCGTCGCGTAAGCTTCCTGTTAATTTAACACCAACAACCTTAGGTCTAACGATTGTGAAAGGTTTACCAGCCATTGCACAAGCAACGTCCAATCCACCAGCACCGATTGCAATTGCACCAACACCAGATGATGTAGGTGTATGTGAGTCACTACCTAAAATAGTTCTTCCTGGTACTGCAAATCTTTCAAGGTTAACTTGGTGACAAATACCATTACCAGCCTTTGAAAATACGATACCGTATTTATCAGCTACTGTTTGTAAGAATTTGTGGTCATCTGCGTTCATAAAACCATTTTGTAAAGTGTTGTGATCTACATAGCTTACTGATAATTTTGTTCTAACCTTATCAATACCAAAGCTTATAAATTCAAGATACGCCATTGTACCTGTTGCATCTTGAGTTAATGTTTGATCAATTACGATACTCATTGTGTTGTTTTCTAAATCTTCAGAAACCTTATGAGCATCTAAAATTTTGTAAGTTAATGTCTTTCCCATTATAATCCACCCTCATTTTTTAAAAATATACAAAAGTATTATATCATAATATTTTGTAAATACAAAATAAGAAATTTTTAAACAAAGAAAAAAAGAAAAAATAATTCTTAGAAGCCTAAGAATTATATTTTTCTACTAATGAAAGTAGCGATGTTGCGAATTCTAAAATGGCAAATTCATGATCTTGCCACATTCTAGTAACACTGCTTTCATATAAAATTAATATACCTTCACCTGATCTAACTAAAACAAAAGAATGTATTTGATTTGTGATAATATAATCTTTTGTCCTAGGGTATTTCATAGCCAAAGATAAAGTATCTGTTGCTGAGAAAAGATCTTTTTCACCAAGTAACTCATTTAATATATCATATGCGTCCTTGCCATAATGATATTTTCTATCATCTTTAGTCGAATACACATCATCTTTTTTATCTACAAAAAAGATATTAACAGGGTGTATCGCATCAAATAGATAATACAGTGTTTGTCTATAAATATCTTTAATTTTTTTACCGTTTAAAATGATTCTTTTAATATCTGCCATTTTAGATGACAATGTATTATTACCACGTTCATTAATTACGATATCCTTATGTTTTTCATGAACATATATAATAAAGCAGTTTCTACCTTTCATCTTGCCACGATATAAAGCCTTATCCATCTTTAAGAATAATTCATCATAAGTACCTGCATCTGCTGGATAAGAAACACTACCAACAGTACCAGTTACAAAAAGACTTTCCTCGCCAAAAGTAAATGATTTCCTAAGTGGGGCATTTTCACTATCATATAATGATTGTAAAAATTTATGAACGTTGTCATAAGTATTTGATCTAAGATAAATAATAATAAATTCATCTCCACCAAATCTACCTACTAAACCTGTACATCCAATATATTTTTGAAGACCTTCTCCAACCATTTTTAAACAATCATCACCTGCACTATGTCCAAATGAGTCATTTATAAGTTTAAAATTATCAAGGTCAAGCATGCACATCGCGAATGGATAATTATGTTTAATCAAAGTTCTGGCATAATCTAAAATATATTGTCTTGCGACAACACCAGTAAGTGAATCTAATACAATAGATGTATCCGTATTATCAAAATATTTATAATGCACTAAATCTTCTTTTGAATACATACAAATCACTCCTTTATAAATTTTTAATAATCGTTATGCTTTGTTTAATTATAACACATTTTGTTTAATTATAAAATATTTTTAATTCTACTTTCTATTTAAAAACTTATGAGGATCATCATCTTCTTTTAATCCATATTTCTTATCTAAATAATTTTCAGGATCAAATTGACTCTCTTTATATTTTTTAGGATCGAATTCAACAGCTTTTTCTTCACTCTTAAAACAATTTAATAATTCGAATAAAATAATTATAATTACTGACAATATTATAGGAGTTAAGAAAAAGCTGTTGAATTCGATCCTAAAAAATATAAAGAGAGTCAATTTGATCCTGAAAATTATTTAGATAAGA
>JAILIY010000165.1 GCA_024695025.1 Acholeplasmatales bacterium | reverse complement strand
TATAAAAATAAAAGTAATTAGTTGACTTTATTTTTTAAAATAAGTAAAATTTATATATAGAATATATACCGATTCGATTTTAATAGTGTTTTAGGGGGTAGATTTTATGATTAAGAATTATAAGGATAATATCTACAATATTTGTGATTTAATAAAAAAGTTATTAGGAGTAAAAAAGGAAAACAAAATTGGTTTCCAAATGCTTAATGATTTATTTGATTTAGATTACGATGATAATAGATTAGAAAAGAAAATAATGGAAGTTATCACAGAAGATAAAAAACAGATTGAACCTGCAATTTTATTGCTTATGCTAGGGGAATCTTTTGAATATTTTGTGAAGTTTGAAGATAAATTTAATATACTAAAAAAGAGATTAGATTTAGTCTCTAGTTTGAATGAAATGGCTAATATTGTTATGGAGGATATGTGGCCATTTTATCCTTTTTTTCAAGAGGCTTTAGCTGTCTTTGCAACTCTATTTAACCCTAATAAATTCGGTGGTGTTACTGACTTAGACATAGTTTTAGAATCATCAGTTAGAGACTTTATCTTTGTTGATGATGATGGATTTGTAATCCCTATGTCGTTTGAACAATTCTTTAGTGATGCTATTTTATTCATATCAGATTCATTTGAAACTGAATATAATATTTTAGCTCAAACTAAGAATATGTCTTTCCATGAAATAAATGAAATATCAGAAAAAATCAACAATGAATTTAATGTGTTTACATTTGATTTTTTGAAAAACTATAGTGATCTATCTAAGTTAGCTCAAGATAGATACAATAAAGTTTATGAATTATTAAATAAAAAATCAATCGATGTAATCGCACCAGAAATAAATGCGATTTATAAATACACAAAAGATACAATTAAAGATTTGACATTTGATATAGAAAATGTCAAAAACCTAGACACACTTGAGGCAGTTAACCAAGCAGTTAATGATTTAAAACAATACAGTGTAACAAGATATAATGAAATATCTGAATTTTTAACTTCAAACAATGTAATGGCCTTACCAGAATCATATGATTTGCTTAGTACGCTTGTTATTGAAAACACCGAAGGCACAATTGATTATTTATATGACTTAATTGATAAAAAGATTACTGTACTTGAAGCTAAATACGAAAAGAAAAAGAGATTACAATTAGTTAGAGACTTATCAATTAAGATTAAAAACTTTAATGAATTCTTAATTGGTCTTAAAACTGAAATTGGTGATATGAATAATATTACTAAGCGTCAAATGGGTAATTTTAAATGTAGAGATGATGCAGAATTCTTCTTAAAGAGATTACAACTTCAAAAGACTGCTTACTTTAAACATGTTAAGGTATTTGAATATCTATCAATGTCAATCGATTTAGATGTTTCTGATTTTAAGATTTATAAGAGAGCTGATTTTGAGGATATCGCAAATTCAATTAGAACTATGGAAAAGTTTTTAAATAGAGTTTGTGAAAGTATGCTTCCTGAGGCAATTGAAAAAGAAGAATCTGATTTTGAAAATGAAGGTAGACTTGTCGATATTTCTGGAAACAAAATAAATATTGCCCTAATGAATGAGGATTTTTCAGAATTATCATTTAATGGCGAATTAGGACATACATTTAATATTCATGATTATTCTGCATATCACAATTTAGTAGATTTTGCTGTTGAAGTAAGAAAACAACCTGTCTTCCAAGATTATGGTGATATATCAGAATATCCATATTTTAAGCCTTTTAAATATCAAGTAGAATCAGTAAGAACTATGCTTGGTAGATTTGAAGGTAAAGGTGTATTTGGTGATCAAGTAGGTTTAGGTAAGACACTTGAGGCTTTGATGACTGCCGATGTTATGTTTAGATGTGCAACAATTAAAAACTGTGTAATTGTCACAACTGAGACAACTATAAGACAATGGAGAAGTGAGGCACAAACTAAATTCCGTCACGAAGATGGAAGTCCTATGTTTGAAATTTATCCTAAGCATGGTTCTTATTCATTTAGAGATTTAATTAAGGAATTAGTAAAAGATAAGGATGCTAAACAATCTAACGCCCTAAAGATTTATATGGTATCTGTTGAACAAATTAAATCAGATGATACATTACAATTTATTAAAGAAGCATCTGACTTTTTCGGATTAAAAAATCAAGCATATAATCCAATTCCATATGTACCAAGTGATATAAAGGTAATTGACACTGATGTTAGTGAAATCAATTGTTTTAAGCATCTAGATATTTTAAAGAAGAGATTACCACTTGAACTATCAAGAGAAATTAAAATAAGCCTTGAAAACAATGAACAATATAAAAAGATTACTACATTTAATGTATATGGCTTTTTCTCATATGAATTTGATGAATCAAAAAAGAAATTCGTATCTACAAATCCATCACTTTATGATAAGCATAAGCCAGATGAATCAACTGTATTAAATGAAGTATTAATGCTTAAGGCATATACAAAAAAATTATCTGAAATTGAAAATAGAAGAAAAGAATTATTAAATGAATTAAATCAATTTAAGGATAAATATTCACTTCTTGATAAGAGATTAATTGATTTATTAATCTTCGATGAAGTTCAAGATTTATTATATGACTTAAATAAGACTGATACTAAGGAAGCTATTTTACAAGAATTTATCGCAAATATTCAAAAGAAATATTGTATTTTAATTTCTGCAACACCTATTAAAAACGATCTTAGTGATATCTTTAATTTACTATACATGGTAGATAAGAATAGATTAGGTGAAACAAAAGAAAAAGCTATGGATAAATTCTATAACGCTTATTGTGGTGGTTCTAAATCGTTATCTGAAATGGCATCTAAATCAGACGCTAAGGATAGATTTAGAAAGCTTAATGGTCTAATTAATTCAATGTTTACAAGAAAGAGATTATACGATAAGGATGTAATTGATTCTATTAGACGTCATACAGCAACTGATGTTGAATTAGTAGTTTCAAATTCAAACAATAGAGATGATTACGGTGGACAATTATTTGTAAAACTTGTAAGTGCCATCAAAAGGTCAAGCGTAATGCTAGATAGCGAAAATAAAGCTCAATTCATTGATAAATATATTCGTCCATTATTCCCTAAATATAATTTAAGTGACGAAGTTTTAGAAGACGCATTTAGAAAACTTTATTATTATGTGAATGAAGCAAATCAAATTTGTGTAAAAAGACTAGAATATGAACTAAGAATGAAATTGAATAATTTTGATGTATTTGATAAATTCATTGAAAATTATCAAATGATTATCAAATATGAAAAAGATGGTATCAAAAATGATATTTATGATACTATTGTAAATACATGTAATTTATTAACTAACTACATCAATCGTGGTATTTTAGCTTTTTATAGAACATATCAAGAATATTCATTAGTGTTCTTAAGTGATTTCATAGACTGGAGAAGACCAAGAAAGCGTGGAGAAAGAATTATTATTAATTCTGATGCTCAAAAGGTAGAATTATTTAAAGAATTATTGACAGTTACAAAGAATGAAAATCATTCTAATGACTTCAATAAAGAAAATCTTAACGCAATTCATGCAGGTAAGATATTATTTTACGAAAAGAAAAATAATATTAGATATGAGATTTATAAAAATATCAGAGATACAAAGCCTGCATTTGGTAATATAAGAAGAGTATATATGACATTGAAACAAAAAGATGAATATTTATATGATATCAATGACTTTGTACATTTCTGTTATTTCCCTAAAGGAAACAAAAAAGATGAAATGAAAAAATTCATTTCAACTTTAGAAAATAAAAAAGAATTATCTTTTGATGAAGAAAGATTATTAAAGAACTGGACAGTAAATGGTACTTTAATGAAAAATGAAGCAGAAGAAGATAATTATAAAGGCTTAAATTTCAAAAACTTTACTGAATTTACAGCCAATAATGAAAACTGGAATTCAATTTATTTTATTGATGATACTATGTTAAAAGGAACTGACTTTAACGCCGCTAACATTTTAGTAATTGGTCAATTAGATAAAGATGACAATACTTATTTAGACCCACTAGAGCTTGAACAATTAATCGGTCGTATTTCAAGAATGGGTCAAACAGAAGAATGTATAGTATTTACATGTCTATATAACGGAAATGATAATCCAAATTTAGAATTCAATAAATTATATTATGATATATTAACTGATGAATTAGGCTTTGATATTTATGGCGTATGTCAAACAGAAGTTGACTTCGTTATGCCAGTTGTAATGGCAAGTGCTAAAAGATTATTCAATAAAGAATATTCATATATAAAGAATGATTTGACTAATTTTGATAATGATAAATCAGATTTTAAGGCGGTTTATGAAAATGATTATATAGAATCAAATATTAATAGATTCCCTGATTTAGTAAGATATGTATATGAAAATACTAACAATATTAAAGTATATTTTAATGATCATATCTACAATCCAGTTGATGCATTATTTGAAATGATAAGATTATATTCTAAGATATTAAGACCGGAAATTAAAAAGTAGAAAGGAGAATCTATATGAATAATAAAGCTTTATTCTATTTATTAGCTTATGCTAATGAATTAAATATCATAAGCGATATAGACTTAGATAATTATGATAATTTAATAGAAAACGGCGAAAAGATTTCATTTAAATTAAACGAAGATTCTCTATTCTACGATTTTAGTGATAAAGAATCAAAGAACAATGAAA
>JAILIY010000144.1 GCA_024695025.1 Acholeplasmatales bacterium | reverse complement strand
ATTTAAAATATTTAATATTTCACTTCTAAAATCACGTTCTTCCATGTTGTAACCTCCTATGCATAAAAATACATTTTTATTATATCACTATTGTTAGGTAAAGTAACAATTTATTTTTATAAAATGTTTTCTTTAAAAACTAATTAATTTGTTCTTGAAAAGAGAACATAAATAATATATAATAAGCAAGTGTCAAGTAAATCGAACCGTAGCTCAGCTGGATAGAGCAACCGCCTTCTAAGCGGTAGGTCAAGCGTTCGAATCGCTTCGGTTCGGCCAGTTTAAAAAATCACAACAATGTCGTTGTGATTTTTTTATTTATATTTTCAATTTATAAATAGTGAAAAAGGACTGAATATTCAGTCCTTCTAATCATTATTTCATCTTTGATATTGAAATGCTATATAGATAAGCTGTTGATGTTGCAACAAGCTCAACATATCCTTTTGTGAAATCTTCCTGAGTAAGAGTATATGTATATAGATCATCTACTTCTTCACCATTTACAGTGTAATTAGATTCACCAGGGTATGCTTCAATTGTTAAAACACTTCCAACACCAAGTGATGATTTAATTTTGATTTTTACAGTTGTACCTGCATTAATTTGAACATAATTTCCTGCATCATTTTTAACTGTTGCAAATTTACCTGCTGTCGCATCTACATCTAATGTATATTTAGTTCCATAATTACAATTGATAGTTCCACTGTTTCCTTCATAATTAATATTTTCAAGTGTTGAAGGGAAATTATTTTTGAAATTCCACATAGCATCATAAGATACTTTTGCATAAATTAATGGATCATTTTCAGTTTCACCATTTCCACGTTCAATTGTCCATGTACCTAATTTATCTAATCTATATTTAAATGTATGCATTCCATCACTATATGTATGTGATAATAATTCGGCCTTATTATTTGCATCAATGTATGCAGTTGGTACATAAGTACTGCTTTCACTTCCAACAGTAATTAATGTTAATACTGCAGAACCTTTAATTGTTGAAATCTTTAATGAACCTTTAGAATTAAGCTTCATACCATAGCTTGTTGTAATAGTTGTACCTGCAATACATGTAAATGAATAACTTGTTCCAATTGATTTAGATTCACAAATACCTGGAACCTCAAAATAACTAATACCACTAGCTTTTGTTTCTACTTGTAGACCTGAATCTAGTGTAAACCATTCTGCTTCAACCCAAGTTGGATTAATTGGCTTACATGTGATAGTTTGAGTTTTACCACTTCCATCACAAGCTGTTGCTGTAAATGTAACAGTTCCTTCTTTTAAGAAAGTAACTTTACCTGTTAATTCATTAATTGTACCAATTGTTGGTGCAGATGATGACCATTTAACAGTCTTATTTGTTGCATCAGCATTTGTAATAGATGCTGATAATACTAAATCAAGACCAACACATTCAGTATTAGTGCTCTTTGAAATAGTTATTCCTTCAACCTTCTTTTCAACAATAGATGAATCAGTTGTTACAACAACCTTTGTTAAATATGTAGTTGCATTTGCTGTAAGAACTACTTCTTTTGCATTTTCATTAAATACAATGTATGTGTTTAAAACTTGTGAATTTGTATTGCCATTATTAAATGTCATTACAGATTCACCTTGGCCTTCTGCAGTTACTGTTAAAGAGCCTGCATAATAGCCATATACTTCTACATAGCATTTTCCTGATACAGGAATAGTCATTGTAGCATTATTTGGACCAACATAATGCTTATTTCCACCATTATCTTGGAATGTAAATCCATCACACATTGATGTGTAATCAACTGAACCATCAAAAATATAAGATGTTGTTTCACCAACAACTTCACCTTCTGCAACAGTTGATGATGTATCTTCATCAACTAAGAATCCGCATTCAGCAATTAAGGCATCAATATCCCATTCATTTGCAGCATCTTTTTCATATTTTAATTTACCAACGTTATATAATCTATTGAAAATAGATCTACGTCCATTATATTCATTTGCTACCTTTTCAGCACTTAAAATATCATTAGAACCAGTATAATTAAATGAATCAGCTGTCGCTCTATCCATCTTCCAGCCTACATCTGTTCTATCAAATTCGGATGGAATTGGATTACCATTCCAAGGATTTTGAACATCACTAACCTGTGTATTGATATATGCTACCTGGTTATAATATCCGCTTGGCCATGGAGTACGAGCAAGGAGTGTATTTTGACCTTTAGTTCTTGCTTCATCAGATTCATGAACAGTTGAATTATAAATA
>JAILIY010000142.1 GCA_024695025.1 Acholeplasmatales bacterium | reverse complement strand
TAGCCTTTTTCTTTTATTATTTTATATGGTATTGATTTTCTTTCATCATTTGAAAATGCATTGTTCCAATATTCATTTACTAAATCCATTTTAACAATAAAATATTCACCATATAAATTAAAAGATATAATTAAAAATCCTATTCCACCATGAGATATAATATCATTTAAGTGAGTTATTTGATGTGGGTGAATATTTCTAAGCGGAAATGATGTTTTATTGTGACATTCTTTGGCATCAAAGTCGATATATTTACCTCTATAAATACCATTGTAATCAGTAGTAGAAGGTATTTTATAATATGCTTCAACTATCTTTGCCTTATTACGCTCTGGGTAATCAACTTTAACAATTTGAACTGGAGTTGGTTTTTTATGTATTACAGCTCGTTTATTCGCAAGGTAATATTCATTCGATTGATTTATTAAATTTTCAAGACCCATACCTAAGTTAGCTTTATTGACAACCTTCTGTCTTTGAGGTCGTCTATTAGGATAATTTAACGCCATATCTATCACCAATAATTATTTTAACATACAAACGATTTTTTATTAATAGTTTTTTATTGGCTATTTTAAATAATAAAAAAACGTTTTATACCTTGAAATATGAAGATATTGTATTATACTAAAAAATGTAAGGAGGGATATGTTTATGGCACAAGTTACAGTTAAATTTAATGTAAAAGCTAATTGCCAAAAAGCATATATTTGTGGTTCAACTAGTAATTTAGGAGCTTGGGACGCAAAGAAGGCTGTTGAAGTTAAGGATGGTTCTGTTTCAAAGAAGTTTGAAGAAGGTACTGTTGTTGAATTCAAGGTATTAGCAGGTAAGTGTTGGTGCAAAGTAGAAAAGGGTTTAAATGGCGAAGAATTAGCTAACCATTCATTCGTTGCTACTAAGGGCCAAGTAGTTGAAGTTGAAGTATCAAACTTCGCTGAATAATTATGTTTTAAAAAAAGCTTATGAGATATATTCTCGTAAGTTTTTTTTCTTCTTGATGATTTTTTAAAATAGTGGTATAACACAAAAGGTGATTTAAATGAAAAATGGAAGTAAGCTAACAGAAGGAAGTCCATTTAAAACATTGTTAATATTCTCATTACCAATGATTTTATCTGTTACTTTACAACAATTTTATAATATATGTGATAGTTTAATTGCAGGAAGTATGATATCTGATAATGCCTTATCAGCTGTATCTGCATCATATCCTATTACTGTAGTATATCTTGCAATAGCAGTAGGATTTGGAGTTGGTGCTAATATCATTACAGCAAGGCTTATTGGGCAAAAAAGCTTTAGTAGTGCTAAAGAATCTATTTACACATCCTTAATTACAATTGCGTTAATTTCAGTTTTCGTAAGTGCCTTAGGATTGATATTATTAAAGCCAATCTTATTCATATTAAATGTAGATGGACAATCATATTATAGTGATGCATTTACATATTTATTATTTTATACTTTAGGCTTATTATTTTTGTTTTTATACAACGTTGTAACAAGTTTATTCCAAAGTATGGGGAATTCAAGAATTCCTTTATATTTACTTATTTTTTCAACAGTTTTAAATCTAATTTTAGATATAATTTTTGTTAAAGCAGGATATGGAATAAAAGGTATATCAATTGCAACTTTTATATCGCAAGCAATCGCCTCAATTATATCATTTATAATACTTATAATTTATGTTAAGAAAACATATAAGGATGAATCTAAATTATTCAACAAAAGAATATTAAGAAATATATTATCTGTGGCAATTCCATCAATAATACAGGGCTCAATTATTTCTATTGGTGGAGTATTAGTTCAGTCCCTTATAAATTCGTATGGAAGTGATGTTACTGCAGGCTATGGTGCGGCATATAAAATAGTTTATGTTATAGTAAATATTTATACAGTTATGAGCAACGCAATTTCAACATTTACATCTACAAATGCTGGTGCGAAAAAATATGACAGAATCAAAAAAGGTTTTTATTCAGGTTTATTGATTTGTTTTATTTTAACACTTATTACTACACTGGTTTTTATGATTATTCCTAAACAATTACTTGGTATTTTTGGAAATGATGACACTAGCGAAGAAGTAGTAAAAGTTGGTGTTAAATTCATTTACTGTGTGGCACCTTTTTATATTTTTTTATGTATTAAAATACCATGTGATGGTGTGCTTAAGGGCTCAAGAGATATGAGAAGCTTTATGATTGCCACATTTGTTGATTTGGTATTGCGTGTAGGCCTTGCCTATATCTTAGGTAATTTATTACCTAAAGAATATCAAATAACAGGTATTTTCTTGTCTTGGCCAATAGGATGGGCAGTTGGTATGTCTATATCACTTATCGCCTATAGACTTGGCAGATGGAAAAAATTAATTGGATATGAAAATTTAACTTTAGGTGTTGAAAATAATTAGAGATTTCATTAATTATGAAGTCTCTTTTTTGTTGTAAAAACGCTTATTATTATTAAAATAATAAAAAATAATTATTTTACTATAAAATTTCACTATTTTGTGATAAAATGTTAAAAGTATATTTGTGTTTTTTTTGGAGGTATTAAAATGAGTGAATTTAATCATAAGAAAATTGAAAAGAAATGGCAAGAATATTGGGAAAAGAATCATACATTTAAAACTGATGTTTGGGATTTTTCAAAACCTAAATTTTACGCACTTGATATGTTCCCATATCCATCAGGAGTAGGACTTCATGCAGGACACCCTGAAGGATATACAGCAACTGATATCATTTCAAGAATGAAAAGAATGCAAGGCTATAATGTATTACACCCAATGGGATATGACTCATTTGGTCTTCCTGCAGAACAATACGCAATTCAAACAGGTAATCATCCAGATGGCTTTACACAAGAAAACATCCAAACTTTTACAAAACAATTAAAAGAACTAGGCTTTGATTATGACTGGGACAAATGTATAGCTACATCTGATCCAAGCTATTATCACTGGACTCAATGGATTTTTAAAAATCTATACAAGGATGGTTATGCAAAATATATCGACATGCCTGTTAACTGGTGTGAAGAATTAGGCTGCGTACTTTCAAACGATGAAGTAATCGATGGCAAAAGTGAACGTGGTGGTTATCCAGTTGTAAGAAAGAATATGAAACAATGGGTAATTGATCAACCTCAATTCGCTGAAAAATTACTTGAAGGCCTAGATGAAATTGATTGGCCTGAATCAACAAAAGAAATGCAAAGAAACTGGATTGGAAAATCAACAGGTGTTGAAGTTAAATTTGACATAGTTGGTGGTGGAAATTTTAGTATTTTCACAACATGTATTGAAACAATTTATGGTATCACATTTATGGTTTTAGCACCAGATGGAGATATCGTTAAGAATTTACTTGATAGAGTAGAAAATAAAGATGAAGTTTTAGCATATATTGCTGAAACATCTAAAAAGAGTGATTTAGATAGAACTGAATTAAACAAGACTAAGACAGGTTGTATTTTAAAGGGCTTATATGCAATAAACCCAGTTAATGGTAAAGAAGTACCTTTATTTATGGGCGACTTCGTTTTAGCTAATTATGGTACAGGTGCTGTAATGGCTGTTCCTTCTCATGACCAAAGAGATTTTGAATATGCTGTAGCACACAACATTCCAATGATTCAAGTAATCGAAGGAAAAGATGTATCAGAATGTGCATTTGAAAAACAAGATTATTTAGGAAAAGGCTGTAAGCTAATCAATTCAGAAGAATTCTCAGGCTTAACAGTTGAACAAGCTAAAGAGGCAATTACATCTAAGCTTGAAAAGATGGGCGTTGCCAAAAGAACAGTTAATTATAAATTTAGAGAATGGATATTTGCTCGTCAAAGATATTGGGGTGAACCAGTACCAGTCGTTCATACAAAAGATGGAGTGCACGTACTTGATGATGATGAATTACCACTTGTACTTCCTAAGCTTGATGATTACAAAGGTAAAAATGGTAAGGCTCCACTAGAAAACGCAGAAGAGTGGAAACATTATAACAAAAATGGTATTGAAGGTATTAGAGAAACT
>JAILIY010000097.1 GCA_024695025.1 Acholeplasmatales bacterium | reverse complement strand
TTAGCTGCACGTAATTTCCCACGCGCCTTAATAGAGATAACTTCACCACTATCAAGTTCTACTTTATATACACCACCACATAGATTTATTATTCTTCCTCTCATAGTCCCTCTTTTTTCATTTGGTTTGAACGAAGCTGTCCACAAGCGGCATCGATATCTCCGCCTTGTTCACGACGCAATTGAACATTTATTCTTCTTTTCTTTAATATGTCGAAGAATTTAACCATATCCTCTTTAGTGCTTCTTTTGTATGGTTTTTCTTTTACTTCATTATATGGAATTAAATTTACATATACATTTAATCCATGTAATAAATCACATAATTGGTTGGCACATGATACAGTATCATTTATGCCAGATAATAAGATATATTCGATTGTAACTCTTCTATTTGTTACATCTATATAATCCTTAATTGCCTCAACTAATGTCTCTATTTTATAAGATTTATTAATTGGCATTATCATATCTCTTATTTCGTTATTAGGTGCGTGAAGTGAGATTGCTAAATTAACTTGTAAAGGGAATTTAGCATATTCATAAATCTTAGGTACTAAACCACAAGTTGAAACAGTTATATGTCTTGAACCTATTTCAAGACCTAGTGGTTCATTTAATATTTTAATGAAATTAATAACATTATCAAAATTATCAAATGGCTCGCCAATACCCATTACTACTACGTGAGTAATTTTAATATTTGCAAGTTCTGAGGCAGTTAATACCTGAAGTACTATTTCTGAAGTCTCAAGATTTCTTAATTTCTTTTTCATACCTGAGGCACAAAAACAACAGCCCATATTACAGCCTACTTGTGTTGTAACACAAGCACTATATCCATATTCATTATTCATTAAAACAGTCTCAATTAGATTTCCATCATTAAGTCTGAATAAAAACTTAACAGTACCATCTTGTGATTCTTGTTTAGTGACACATTCGAGTCTATCTAAATTGAAATCTTCTTTCAATTTTTCAATGAATGATTTTTTGATATTAGACATTTCATCAAATGATTTAATTTTTTTACGATATAGCCATTCAATTATTTGTGATGATCTAAATGGCTTTTCACCAAGTGATATCATATAATCTTTTAGCATATCAAGTGTGTAATTATAAATACTTTCCATCATTCCACCTAATTTACAAAGATATTATACTATTAAATAATTAAATTTAAAAGAAATTTAATAATTTGGCGATATGAAAGCATTTAATATTATTCACAAAAAAGAAAAGAGTTTAAATTTCTAAATCTAAACTCTTAATTCTTATTAATTAACGAAGTCTTGCATTACATTCTTTTTCAAGCTTTTTGATGATTCTTTCAACCATATCATCAACATCTTTTGTTTCAAGTGTCTTAGTCTTGTCCTCAAATGTAATTGAGAATGCTAAAGACTTTTCATCTTCACCAACATTTTCTCCTGTATACAAGTCAAATATTCTAATATTAGAAATAGTCTTTTTACCAGTATTTTTTATAACATTTAATACTGTATCAGCTTCTACATCCTTCTTTACAACTATTGCAAGGTCTCTTGAAACTGAAGGGAATTTATTGATTGATTCATACTTTAAGCCCTTGTTTTCATTGATTAAATCAGTTAAATCAATTTCTAAAGCAACTGTGTCTTTGCAGTCATGTTCTTTTGCAAAACGTGGATGTAATTCACCAATTACACCAATCTTGTTTTGACCATGATAAATATATGCACATCTTCCTGGGTGGAATGCATCTATTTCTTTACAAGGCTTATATGATACTTTAAAATTTAATTTATCAAATAAAGCTTCTAAGATACCCTTTAATGTAAAGAAACCAGATACTAGTTTATCATCTTTCCATTCAAGTGATGAATAAATACCATTTAAGGCGATAGCTAAATGTAATGTTTCTGTATTTACTGTATGAACATTACCAATTTCAAAAATTGAAATGTTATCATTTTTTCTTGCTCTATTATATGCAATATTTTCAATTACACCATTTAATAAAGATTCTCTCATTACGGCTCTATCTTCAGTTAAAGGCATAAGTACCTTAACTGGTTCTTTTAAATCTTCTTTAGAAATATAATATCCTAATTCAGATTCTTTAATTAATGAATAATTAACTACTTCATTTAAGCCCATGAATGCTAAAATTTGTCTTACTAATCTTGTTCTTTTTTGAGAATAAGTTAAATAACCTTTATCACGTGTTTGAGCGATAGTTGTAGGGATATTGTCATATCCATTCATTCTCGCAACATCTTCGATGATATCTTGAGCTGATTGTTCTAAATCCATTCTACGAGATGGAAGTTCAATATTGTATTCTAAATTATTCTTTTCATATTTATAATTAAGTCTATCGAATAATTCATTTACAAATTTATCAGATAATTCTGTACCTAATACATTGTTGATCTTATCAGCTGTAATCTTAACATATTTTTTTGGCATTTTTACTTTAATATCAGAAGCTAAATCCTTATATACTTTAGCATCTGCATATTTTTCAAGTAATTCACATGCAAAATCAAGTGCGCGTTCACATCTATCATAATCAATCTTACGTTCAAAACGTACAGATGATTCACTCTTTAAATTTAATCTAGATGATGTTTTTCTAATTGATAGTGGATCAAAATAAGCAGCTTCAAGTGCAATATTTACAGTTTCATTTGTTACTTCAGTTGATAAACCACCCATTACACCACCGACACAAAGAGGTGTTTTTCCATCTGTAATTACTACATCTGTATCTTGTAATTCACGTTCGATGTTATCTAATGTAACAATCTTTTCACCGTTTTTTGCAAGTCTTACTACAACTTTATTTCCTAATTTATCTGCATCAAATGAATGTAGAGGTTGACCCATTTCCATTAATACGTAATTTGTAATATCTACTACGTTGTTGATTGGTCTAATACCTGAGGCAACTAGTCTTGCCTTCATCCACATAGGAGATTCTTTAATTTTAACGCCTTCTACATAACGTAAATTATATTTATAACATTTGTCTGTATCAACCTTAACAGAGATAGGATTTTTCTTATCAACAAAATTAACTTTAACATCTTTAAGGTTAATTTTTTCATTTAAAGCTGCACATAAATCATATGCGACACCTTCAATAGATAATAAGTCACTTCTGTTTGAAGTTAATTCTAAATCGATAACTGTATCATCTAATCCTAATGCCTTAAGTGGATCATCACCTGGCTTAACAGTACCTTCTTTGAAATTATAAATACCATTTTTGTAGGCTTCAGGTACATATTTTTCTTCAATACCTAATTCTTGTAAAGAACATAACATACCATTAGATTCAACACCACGAATCTTTGATGGTTTAATCTTAAATTCACCTTGAAGTACAGCACCAACAAGAGCAACTATTACAAGTTCATCCTTATCTACATTTGGAGCGCCACAAACAATTTGTAATACTTCGTTGTTTGCAACTTCAACCTTACAAACATGTAAATGGTCACTATCTGGGTGAGCTGTGCATTCTAAAACTCTACCAACAGTTAAATTAGTTGCGTTAACCATAGGCTTGTATGATTCTATTTCATTAATATGGAAATTAATGTATTTAAATAAATCATCATCGCTATATTTAGATAAATCAATATATTCACTTAACCAATTCTTAGAAACTCTCATATTACTTTTCCTCCTTGAATTGATTTAAGAATCTTAAATCATTTGTATAGAAATTACGGATATCATCAATCTTATGCTTAAGCATAGTAATACGCTCAACACCGATACCGAAGGCGAAGCCTTGGATTTCTTTTGGATCATATCCAGACATTCTAAGTACGTTGTCGTTTACCATACCAGCGCCAAGAATTTCAATCCAACCAGTATTCTTACAAGTAGGACAACCCTTACCTCCACAAATACCACAAGAAACATCTACTTCTACAGATGGTTCTGTGAATGGGAAAAATGATGGACGAAGTCTAATCTTTCTATCTTCATCAAACATCTTTTTTACCATTTCAAGTAAAGCACCCTTTAAATCAGCCATAGTAATATTTTTACCTAAAACTAGACCTTCACATTGCATAAATTGATGTGAGTGAGTCGCGTCATCGGCATCTCTTCTATATACCTTACCAGGACAAATGATTTTAATTGGTTTACCATTTTCCTTTAACATTGTTCTAACTTGAACAGGTGAAGTTTGACTTCTAAGTAATAATTCAGGATTAATATAGAAAGTATCTTGCATATCACGTGCAGGGTGACCCTTTGGTAAATTTAATTTTTCAAAACAGAATTCATCTGTTTCAATTTCAGGTCCTTCTGCCACAGTATAGCCCATACCAATATATAAATCCTCAAGCTCCATAACTGTTTGATTTAGTGGGTGAATTCCACCAGTAGGAAGCTTATAGCCTGGAAGTGTAACGTCGATTGTTTCACTTTCAAGCTTCTTATTTACAATCATATCTTCAATTTGTTTTCTTTTGGCTTCAAACTTAGCTTCCAAAGATGCCTTAATCTTATTAGTTCTCATACCAAGTTCTTTTTTAGCTTCAACTGTTAAATTTTTCATTGAAGCCATAATAGAAGCTAAAGGTCCTTTTTTACCTAAATATAATGCCTTTTTTTGTTGAAGCTCATTTAGATCTTTGACTTCTTCAAGATCATGAGCGGCATTAGATTCAACTTCTTCTAACATCTTAATTTCATCCATTTTAATTTCTCCTTATAAAATAAAAAATCCTTAAAGATTACTCTCTAAGGACGAATTATCGCGGTACCACCTTAGTTCTATATAAATAATTATATAGCACTCAATTCCTCTTAACGCGAGCCAACGGGCAGGATTAGTGCCAGCATAAAGGGTGAATTCATAGTCATTCTTAAGAAGTATTTCACCATAATTACTTCATCTCTTTTAAGAATTTTAGACTACTACGGTCCTCATCATTGCTTTATAAACATCATTATTATAGTCTAAATAAATTATATTTTCAAGAAAATTTATTTTAATTATATTTTATAAAACTTTGTTTTTTCTAAAACGCCTATTGATTGAGTGAACTCATCAACCTCAGTCTCACTTAATTCATGTTCAAGTGTTCTAAATTTAGAATCAATAGAATCGATATACCAAAGCATTAATGCCTCAGCTATTAAAGGCTTTTTACAAGCTCCAAATTGAGGAATGCCATGATGAGAAATAATCATGTGTTCTAAAACCATTGCCTCTTTAGAATTTTCATATCCAAGCTTTTTAGCACTTAAATTAATTTCCATTGCCCCCATAACTAAGTGACCTAACAATTGGCCATCTGCTGAATATTGAGGGAACACTTCCTCAGTCAATTCTTTTGTCTTGGTAATATCGTGTAATATTATTGCAGAAATTAAATAATCTTTATTTAAATATGGATAATTTTCTATCATACTTAAAGCTAAATGTAACATACCTATAGTATGGTGAGAAAGCCCACCAATATATGCATGATGCATACGGGTAGCGGCAGGATAGATATAAAAATCATCATGATATTTATTTAAAATATCAACTGTTATATCTTTGATTATTTTATTTTCAATCATATTTAAATATTTATTAATTTCTTTTTCAGAATCTTCTCTTGAAATAGGTGATGCATTGTAAAATGTTCTTAATGTATCACTTTTCTTTTTATAATCAAATTCTTTTGCGTTAGTCATAGATAAAATATTATATGATACTCTATCCTTTGTGATGACCTCACAATCAAATTCATATGTTTCATTGATCTTAGGTATTATTTCTTCAGATTGTAATATCTTAAGATTTAATACATTTTTGTCTTTATCTTCAACAGAAATATTATACATATTATCTGATGTATTTATCCCGATAACCTTACCTATTATTATCATACTTATTCCTTTCTAAGAATATATACACCTGGTGTACAGATATTATATACATCAGATTTAATATTTACTCTCTTATATCCATCAAATATCATTGTGGTATTTGATAAATCTATATCTAATTTACCATAATCATTTTTTATTATAACAAATAAATTGCATTTTTCATCCTCAAAAATAAAGCTTGTCATATGATAATTAGATAAACCATCTAAAATATGTATTCTTTTTTCTATTTCTTCTTTATTATCAAGTCTAAATACATCGTATTCAAATCTAATAGAAATTAGATCTTTAACCATTTTTACATTATCTATATATTTGTTTCTTCTTTGATAATCAAATTTATTTATTATGCCACGTGATTTATATGAATTTTCTACTCCATTTTTAGTTCTAAAGAATTCTTGTCCTGCGTGAATGAAAGGCACACCTTCACTTATTAGCACAATAGATAGGGCAAGACGAGCTGCGTCAAGAACCATAAATTCCTTTTCTCTACACTCTCTTATACCAAAATCATAGAATGTGTAATTGTCATGACATTCAACATAATTAATACTTTGATGTGGATAATCAAATTTATAATAATCTACACAAGAACCCATTACTAAATGGTTGATGTCAAAGGCATTTTTCTCCGTGTTAAAGGCATAGCCTTTAATATTTGACCATTGACTTCCTCTAATGTAATCTCTAAATCTATCATTAAAAAACGCATAGCCCTTCAAGCTTCTATGATTATATGATGTTGGACGCAATTCACTAGGAAGTGGATTGTGCATATCCCAGCCCTCACCATATAACATAATTGTATCATCAATCTTATCTAATTCTTTTTTAGCATAATTTAATGTATTTATATCAAGTAAACCCATTAAATCAAATCTAAAGCCTGAAATATTATATACTTCTGCATAATATTTTAATACATCAGTTACAAATCTTTTGTTTTGATAACGTTCAGTGGCAATTACATTACCACAGCCTGAGGCATTTGATAATCTACCATCAGGTTCATATCTAAATGAATATCCAGGCAATAATTTTTCAAAGCCATGAACATTTGCCATAAAAATATGGTTAAATACAACATCAAAATTGACTCTAATTCCATTTTTATGGAATTCATCAATTAACATTAACATTTCATTTATTCTAGAATAAGGATCGCTTGGATTCTCACTGTACCAACCGCTAGGTACGAAATATTGAAGAGGATTATAACCCCAGTTATAAAATCTATCTTTGTCTATATCATCTACACCATAAAAATCATATGTAGGTAAAAATTGAACATGAGTAATACCTAAAGATTTTATA
>JAILIY010000087.1 GCA_024695025.1 Acholeplasmatales bacterium | reverse complement strand
TCTGGTGAACAATCAGGAATTAGTATTAATGAATGTGATGGATATGGTGAAGCAGCATATTTATTATTTGACGCTCAAAGTGGCGAGCAATATGATGCATATTATAAAAAGACATCAGATTCATCTTATACAAAAATTGATCCTGAATTAGTAAGAGTAAATGGCACTAACGGAAGAGTCGATGTAGTAGGATTAAGTGCTGGTGAATATCAAATTAAGGTAGAAAATAGAACAAATAATAGCATTTATGCTATTAGTGACTCATTTAATGTATATGCACAGGATAGATCTGGTTATGCACATTTTAATAATACAGATGGTGTAGGTGCATATAAAAATGATGGAACATTAAAGGATAATGTTGTTATTGTATATGTTAATGAAACGAATAAAAACACTGTTACTGCGAAAATTGGTTCATCTACATATACCGGTATATCAGATATCATTAAACATGCAACTAATTCTAATTACCCTGTCGATATTAGAATTCTTGGAACTGTTGGAGCTGCAACTTGGAGTAAATCATCACCTTCAGTTTCGAAATATTCTGCAGCAACAACTTCAACTGTTAAAGGTTTAAATGGACAATATTTGGAATTAAAAAATTATAGTGAATCAGATTTAATCGATGGTGGCTATAATGAATTAGACGAATCTACTTATTCCAAATTAAATGGATTAGTAAATAAAATAAAATATGATTCAAGTAAAAAAGAATTTGATTCATATTATAATATGCTAGATGTTAGTGGAGCTAAAAATGTCACAGTAGAGGGTATTGGTGCTGATGCTGAAATTTCCCAATGGGGATTTACATGGAAATCATCAAACTCAATAGAAATAAAAAATATTACATTTGATGCATATACAGAAGATGCATGTGGAATTGAAGGAAGCGGAAGTGATTCATCATTAACATCATTATCTTCTTTTACTTCAAAAAATTATTGGATTCATAACAATACTTTTAATAAGGGTGTCAATTATTGGGATGTATGTTCTGAACAAGATAAGCATGATGGTGATGGCGCAACAGATTTAAAAAGATGTGCATATGTTACACTATCTTATAATGAATATTATAACAATCATAAAACAGGCTTAGTTGGTGGTGGTGATAGTCAAATTACTGGAGCTGTAACATTCCATCATAATTATTACAATCAATGTCAATCTAGATTACCTTTTGCAAGACAAGCAAATATGCATATGTACAACAATTATTACTACAGATCAACTGGTAATAATATGCAAATATATGCAGGTGCTTATGCATTCATAGAAAATTGTTATTTTGAAGGTGTATCAAAGACATTTACAGTTTCAAATGAATATTTTAAAACAAATGATACTTCAATACAAAGTGGTAAAAAATATTATACAAAAAGCAATTCAAATTATCTTGAAGCATCATATGAAGTTGGTACTTCAATATCTGGTCAAAAAATAGATGATGTTGACATTTATGAAAAAAAGACACCAGCTGTAAAATCATTTAACAATATATTCTCAAATTGTGGTAATTATAGTGGTGCAACTATAGTTGAATCTAGAACTCAGCAAGTTACGAATGGTAATTTATTTGATTCATCATTTGATACAAATTCAGGTATATTTTATTATGATTCTGTTAATGAAAAATCAAGAGTATCAATTATGAATACTGCTGAAGAAACTAAACTTTTGGTACCTGTTTATGCAGGTGCAGGAAAGATGAAAGTTTTAATAGGTAACGAACAACCAGTCGAACCAGGAGAAGATCCACAAGATGCTACATACACAACTGTTTTAGATGAAACTTTTGATGTAGATAAAACTGCAATTAAAACAGATTCTATTCCATCATCTTCAGGGCTATATTACAATATTTCAGACCCAAATATAGAATCTTCTACATCGGCTAATGCAGATAGTGGCAATTATGTATCTATATCTAACAATAAATTAAATATTAACGACACATCTGATGCTACAGCGACTTTTGGTTATTATATGTTTAATGAAACATATACTTCAGGGAAAATTAAATACAGTGTCACATTTACACCAACAAAACAAGCTGGATCATGGTCTCCAGTGTCTTTTATAGGGCTAGAAAATAGTAGTATTTCGCTAAGATCCAATAAAGAAAAAATATTGGGTTGTTCTATAACTTCTGATAGTATAACTGCTCTATCATCAGCTGCATATAGTGCAAATACAGTATATACTGTAGTTTTAACTGCTGATTATGACAACAATATTGTAAAATTTGCATTAGGAGATACCGAAATTATAGTTTCTGGCATTACTCCATTTGAGGTTTTAGGCGTTAAATTTATGACTGCAAAAACAGCCACAGATAGATCATTTACAGTAAGTGAAATAAAAATTGAAACATTAGATAAATAGCAACAAAAAGGAACCAGATTTTAGCAAAAACTAAGACTGGTTCTTTTTTTGATACACAAAACGTTAAAAAAGTGCCATTGTTTCTTACATTTTACATGTAAAAGCGCTTTACTTTTTTTGTGCCATGCTTTATAATGAATATAACTAGTTAATTTGTATACGCTTACAAATTGCTAAAACTTTTTAAAAAAAGGAGATTTAAATTAATGAAAAAAAGAAAAGTTTTGATTTCTGCATTATTAGCTGCAGCAGTAGTGTCAACTGCTACATTAGCTTCATGTGGAGGTAAGGAAGAAAACAAGAAAACTACAACATCTGAACAAGGTGGTGGTGATCAATCAACAACATCTGGTGCTGCTCCAACAAGCACAACATCTGGCGCTACACCAACAAGTACAACATCTGGTGCTGCTCCAACAAGTACTTCAACTGATGTTACACCAACAAGTACTTCAACTGATGTTACACCAACAAGCACTTCAACTGATGTTACACCAACAAGCACTTCTGAAGTTGTAACTGATAAGGCAACATTAAGACTTCACTACAATGGTGATAATCTTGAAGAAGTTTCTGAATCTATCGAATATGATTTAACATTAGACGATGGTGACGGAAAATATGCTGAAATTGACCAAACTAAATTAACTGTACGTGACACATATAGAGATTTTAAAGGTTGGTATACAGATAAGGATCTTACTATAGCTGCTACTGCAGATGAAAAGACATATATTGATGCTGATATCGATTTATATGCTAAGTGGGAAGCTGTAGGCGAAATGACTACATTTGAATTAAATGCAACTTCTGATTTATCA
>JAILIY010000086.1 GCA_024695025.1 Acholeplasmatales bacterium | reverse complement strand
CATAACTTTTATATCATCCTTTTTAGATGTTATAATTCTTATAAGCACTGTAGTCTGTTACATTTATATCACCTACAGGAGTCATAAGAATTATAACATCTAAAAAGGATGATATAAAAGTTATGTTGTACTCATAACTATAAACAATACCTCAAAAGAAAGAGAAAGTATAATCTTAAGTACAATTTGATTATACTAGGTGTTTTATATGTTCTATTTATTTAATAATATCAAAGATAAAGATATTTTAGATTCTTTTTTAAAAGCCTATAATTCTAAAGGAATTGACGATATTGACGATGTGTCAAGTAAATTATTGATGTTTTCAACAAAAATGAAAATTACGGGCAATTTATGGCGTAATTATTTACTTTATACACTTGTATATAATGATAATCCATTTACTAGGGCGATAGAATTAAATCAAAAATGTAGTGGCTATACAGAATTTGTAGATAAAGATTTAAAACAATATTTTGATTTATATAATTTAGATACAGCCTTTTTAGGTGAAATAAATAATTATGATTTTTTAAAAGAAACTGGAAGTCATTATTTAAGAGATATATTAATTGAATTAACTAAAGAAATTAAAGATGATTATAAATCATTTAAAAAAGCCATTCTTAATTTTTATAAAACTAAGGGTCTTGGTGAAATGGCAATATATAAAGCATTTAGAGTTAATGATGGTAAATTATTACCAATTAAGCATGTTTTAGATATTAATTTTGATTATTTAGTTGGATATGAATTCCAAAAGAGCTTGCTTCGTGAAAATACAATTGCCTTTTTAAATAATAAACCATATAACAATGTCTTATTATATGGTGATGCAGGTACTGGTAAATCAACATCTATTAAGGCTTTAATAAATGAATATTTTGATAAGGGCTTAAGAATAATAGAAGTATATAAGCATCAGATGCACGAAATATCTAAAATTATAAATGATTTAAAGAGTAGACCATACCATTATGTCATTTATATGGATGATTTATCATTTGAAGAAAGTGAAGTTGAATATAAATATCTAAAAAGTATCATTGAAGGTGGTATTGAACCTAAGCCTGAAAATGTAGTCGTTTACGCAACAAGTAATAGACGTCATCTAATTAAAGAAACATTTAAAGACAATGGTGGAGTATTTGATGATATTCATAGAAACGAAACACAAGCTGAAAAATTATCACTTGCGTATAGATTTGGTCTTCAAATTTATTATTCATCACTTTCACCTCAAGAATTTAAAGATATGGTACTTGAATTAGCTAAGCGTAACGATATTAATTTAGATGAAAAAACATTACTTTCTGAGGCAAATAAATTCCAAATGTCAAATGGTAGTTTATCAGGAAGATGTGCAAGTCAATTTATTAGTTACATATCTGGCATTGATAAAAATGAATTATAAAGGATTGATTTTATGGTAGTATTAGAAAATGATGTTTTAAAAATTAATATTAATGAAAATGGTGGATGCCTATCCAGTATTTTTGATAAAATTAAAAAAGAAGAATTATTATATCAACCAGACAAGCGTAGCTGGAGTGGACAAGATGTTGTAATATTTCCATTTGTTGCGAGACTTAAAAATAATTCATATACAGTTGATGGTAAAGAATATTCTATGAAAAATCATGGAATAATTAGATATAATAAATTAAATGTTTGGGAAGCAAACGAAACTAAGGCTATTTTATATTTAGATTCAAATAGTGATACATTAAAAGAATATCCATATAATTTTCATTTCGAAGTAATATATGAGCTTAATCACAATAAATTATCTATTAAATATAAAATTACAAATACTGATAATAAGGAAATTTATTATGAATTTGGTGGTCATCCAGCTCTTAAGGTAGATGGAGCTGAAAATGATCAAGGCTTTGAAATAAAAGATACTATATTAGAATTTGAAAATAATATAGTTACAGAAAAATTTAATTTAGATGATAGTGGTTCTTATATAGTGAATAAGACTAAGGTATCTATTCCATCTGAATTCATTATCACTAAAAAAATAATTGAAGATAGTAAAACATTAATATTTGATGCTAAAAATATAAATAAATGTATTTTAAAAACTAAGGGTTATAGATTCTATTTTGATATTGAGGATTTTGAGATATTAGCTTTATGGACTTATCCTGGCTATGGCGATTATTTATGTGTAGAGCCTTGGTGTGGTATTCCTGATATTTTTAATCCTAATAAGGAATTAAAGGCTAAGCCTTTAATGCATAAATTAAATCCTAACGAAAGTGAAGAGAAGGGATTTTCAATAACAATTGCCTATGAATAGTATTAGAGAATTAGTTAATCAAAATAGAAAGAAGATAGAAAAATTTGATTTAAATTATCAAATTAGTCACAAGAATTTTGAAATAGCTTGTGCGGTTGCTGCACTTGAGACAACTAATTTAGTTTCACAATCTTATTTTGAGGATGAAGCTAATTTAGATAAAGGAGATTACGTTTTAAGATTATATGCATTACTTCAAGCATTATTTGTTTCAATTGACTCACTTTACGCGATGAGCTATTCAATAACTTCATCTAAAAATTTTATCAATATCAACTCAAACCCTAAATTAAGAAGACTAAAATATATTAGAAACGATGTAGTAGGCCACCCTGCCAACAGATCTAAAAACAAGCATAAAGATAGAGGTAACAGCTACTGTATTTTAGATAATGATAGTGTAACTAAAGAGGCATTTACTTATTATATTTATTCAAGTGATGGTTCTTGTGAAAAAGAAACTATCAATATCGGTGATTTGGTATCATCATATTATAAAGAAAGCATAAGCTTTTTAGATGTTTTATATCAGGTAAGTAGTAAATTTAATCAATCATCTGTATTAAAAGAATCTATAGCTGAAGTATTAGATAGATATTATAAAACAGGTCATTTTAGAGATGAATTATATACATTTATCGACAGATACAAAGCAGAATATAGAAATCATAAAAGAGAAAACAACAGAATTATTTGGCGTTATGAATTAGTTTTAAAATTAATGGACGTATCTAATGACAACAGTGATATAATGGATGTCATTAAATATTCTATTGGAATAGAATTAAATAAGATGTATAAGATGCTTTGGGGTAAGGATTATAGTCACAAGGCTGACTTTGAATTACCTTCAATGGTTTTAAGTGCATATAGATTTTTCAATAGAAATCCTGAATATATTCCATATATTAAGCATCTTAAGGATATTGATGATCCACTATTTTTTAAAAGCTTAAAAGAAGTGTATGAGGGCGCATCTGTAAAGAAGATGCAAAACCTTATGGATTATCTTGGTTTTATTATTACTTTATATTATGGACAACAATGGGACTTAATATATTCAATAACTCTACCAATACTAGAATATAAAAAGAAAGAAAAATAACGCTTTACTTTATTAAAAATATTGCAAAAATAACAAAATCCTAATATAATAATTAGGGTTTTTTATTTTAAATAAAAAGGGGCTGAGGTAATGAACATAAGAAATATCGCTATTATAGCACACGTAGACCACGGTAAAACAACATTAGTTGATAAGCTTTTAAGAAGTAGTCACACATTTAGAGACAATCAAGTTGTCGATGAAAGAGTAATGGACTCAAATGCCTTAGAGCGTGAGCGCGGTATCACAATTTTAGCAAAGAATACGGCAATTAATTACAAGGACACAAAGATTAATATTTTGGATACTCCAGGACATTCAGATTTTTCTGGTGAAGTAGAAAGAATTATGAAAATGGTTGATGGTGTAGTACTTGTAGTAGACGCATATGAAGGTACAATGCCACAGACAAGATTCGTTTTAAAGAAGGCTTTTGAAGCACATTTAAAACCAATTGTCGTAATAAATAAGGTTGATAAGCCAAGTGCGAGACCTCTTGAAGTAATCGATGAAGTATTAGAATTATTTATCGATTTAGGCTGTGATGAGGACGAACTTGATTTCCCTGTATGTTATGCGAGTGCCGTAAATAACACATGTTCATTAGATGTAGATGTAACTACTCAAAAAGAAGGTATGGAACCACTTTTAGATATGATTTTACAATATATTCCACAACCTTCATACGACAGTTTATCTCCACTTCAATTACAACCAGCTCTTCTTGATTATACAGATTTCGTTGGCCGTATCGGTATCGGTAGAATTTCACGTGGTACAATCAAATCAGGTGAAGTTGTATCTTGTTGCAGACTAGATGGTTCTATAAAACAATTTAGAGTACAAAAATTATATGGCTTTTTAGGCCTTGATAGAATTGAAATTCAAGAAGGTGTAGCCGGTGATATCGTAGCTGTTTCAGGCTTAGGTGATATCTCTGTTGGTGAAACAATTTGTACAGTCGGAAAAGAACAACCACTTGAAAAAATTAATATTAGTGAACCAACCGTTCAAATGACTTTTGGTACAAACACATCTCCATTTTGTGGCCGTGATGGTAAGCTTGTCACTGCAACTAAGATTGAAGAAAGATTATTTAGAGAAATTCAAAAGGATGTCTCATTAAGAGTTCAAAGAGTACCTCAAGCAGAAGAATGGATCGTATCAGGTCGTGGTGAATTACATTTAGGTATTTTAATTGAAACAATGAGAAGAGAAGGATATGAATTTCAGGTATCTCGTCCTCATGTTATTTATAAAGAAATTGATGGCGTTATGTGTGAACCATACGAATACTGCGTTATCGACTGTCCAAATGAATACAGTGGTTCTGTAATTGAGATGATGGGTAACCGTCACGGTATTATGGAAACTATGTCTAACACTGAAACACAAACAAGAATTATATATTTCATTCCATCTCGTGGTTTGATTGGATTTAATACAGATTTCATGACTATCACAAAGGGTTATGGTATCATCAATCACTCATTTAGTGATTATAGACCAGTTGACTCAGTCAATGTAGTAGAAAGAAATTTCGGTGTATTAGTATCTATGGCTCAAGGTCAATCTACAGCCTACGCAATCGGTCACTTAGAGGATAGAGGTCAATTCTTCGTAGGACCTGGTGAAGATATTTATGAAGGTATGATAGTTGGTCAAGCTAATAAAGATTTAGATTTAGCTGTAAATGTTGTACAAGCTAAACAACAAACTAATACTCGTTCATCTAATAAAGATACAACAGTAGTACTTAAAAAGCCTATCGTATTTTCACTTGAGGCTTGTTTAGAATTTATAAATGATGATGAATATGTTGAAATAACACCTAATCATATAAGACTTAGAAAAAAGATTTTAGACACAGTTGAAAGAAAGAAATATGACGCTAAGGTAAGAAGCGAAAAGAATCAATAATTGATAATAAAGAATATGGTTATTTAACCATATTTTTTTCTTTTAAATAACATTTATATTGTTGTTTATAACTTAAATTATTGTTATAATATTTTATGAATGGATGTGATTCATATGTCGAAACTAAAAACTGAAAATGTCTTAAATGCTCAAGTTACTCTAAATAACGATTTTGATATAATCGCTTCTAACAGAGAATTTTTAAGATTTTTTGATCTAATTGAGGCCAAAGGCTCATTTTTAGATTATCTAGATGATGTAGATATTGAGAGATTTACTAAATTTGTTAAAGATTTTAAAATCGAATATAGAACTAAATCTATACCAGTAACTCTTGATTTATTAGGTGTTGAAGTTTTAGTGTTACTCACTGTATGTGATTACAGTAGTGATAAGATATCATTTGAGGTTGAAAATTTAGAATTCGCAAACAAAGTTATTGATGGTGTAATTACTACAAATAAGGAATATGAAATCTTATTATCATCATTTGATTCGGAATTTTTAGTTTACAATTATACAGATGATACAATCGTCTTAAAAAACACAAAGAATCTACAACCTATATATAGCTGTCCACTTCAATTATTCTCATTTTTTATGAGTAAAAGATATGACACTGATTTAGATTCTGATTTTACAAAAGAAGCATTAGAAAAGATTGAATCAGATATTGAAAATAAGTGTGGTGGAAAAAGATATACATTACTTTTGAAAAACAAGAATTATATTGTCTTGACAGGTTATTTAATAGAAAATGATGTGAATACACAATATCTTATTACAGTTAATATGTCAAATGGTTTAAAGGAATCTAGATCAAGTTATAAAGAGACACATGATGGACTTACAGGCTTGTTAAACAAAGAGACAATCATTGATTTTGCAAAACAAAGAATTAATATGCTTCAAAGCGAATGTTCCTTAGTATTACTTGACATTGATAAGTTTAAAGAATATAACGATTCATTTGGTCATCAATATGGAGACTCAGTTTTAATTAATGTTGCCAAAGCTTTAAAAAACGCAGTTATGCAATATGGAGAAGTAGGTCGTTTTGGTGGAGATGAATTCTTATGTATCATCAATTCTTGTGACGAAGAAATAGTAAGAAGTGTATGTAGAAGTATACGTCTTGGTGTACAGTGGTGTTTACCAATTGAAAACCCTGATATCGTCGTGACATGTTCTATGGGTATTGCGAGATTCCCACTTAACGGTACGACATATGAAGAATTATTTAATATCGCTGACAAATGTCTTTATATAGCTAAAGATAAAGGTAGAAATTGTTATATTATTTATAGACCAAACATTCATGACAAGAAATTTAAAGATTTTGAACAAAGAAACGAAAATATAGTATCAGGTAAAATCTATAGCGATAACGCAGTTATCGAATCTAGAATTATGGATTTATTATTTAAAAATGATAACTATAAATTAGCACTAGATGTTATGTATGATTATGTTGGTGTAAGTCAAATAACAGTATATGACTCACTTCTTACACCTATAAATAAAATAGGTGGTACGGCAAACATAAGAGAAGAATTATTAAAGAAGAATGATTATTTTAAATTCTTAAATAAATATGATTATTTTTTGGTCGACAACACTAACATATTAGATTCTATCGATAAGGTAAGATTCAATATGTATGCCATGAACAATATTGGTTCAACAATAGAAATAGTAGGAAGAGACAACGAAGGTGAAATCAATGGTATGATCACATACGATATCATCAAACCTGCAAAGACATTTGACAGATCAAAACTCGCATTTATTCTAGCAATCACAAGAAGAATTATTGAAAAGTTATAAAGAGGTAGTATTAAAATGATTATTAAAAATGACGCAGAACAAATTATTGAAAATTTAGTAGAAAGTGATGTAATTATAAGAGTTTATGACGCACTTAAGATTGGTGTTGAAAAAGACAATTTAGTTATCGCATCAACTTATGCTCAAAATATATTAAACCAATTATTCTTAGCTATGCCTAAGCTTGTCACTTTAGATGAAGAATTAAAAGAATCTTCACCTAAGGTAGAATCTATTAAGAAATTTATGGAAGGAAACGACAAGAGATTTGGTGTTGGTTTAGATTTAGTTTGTAATTATGTAATTAAAAATAAGAGATTATGGTTTAACATTCAAGGTCTTTCAATTAACGAAAATGCCAATACAATTAAGTTTTTTGAAAATAAAGATCTAGAATTTGTACCAACAGAAGATATAGTTAAAATATATAACGAATTACTAGATGCTTTAAATAAAGCATTTGATGTAAATTCATTTGATAAAATCAAGTTATAAAGAACAATAGTGAATCTTTTTGATTCACTATTTGATATTTTATGAACGATTTTTATAATGGTCTTAAAAAGGGATTGCCTATAGCCTTAGGTTATTTAACTGTTTCATTTTCATTTGGTGTAATGGCAACTAATGGTGGCTTATCAATACTTATGTCAACTATTATATCTGCCACAAATTTGACATCACTTGGACAATACGCAGCAGTTAAATTAATGTTTAAAACGGCATCCTATATTGAAATATTTTTAACTATATTACTTATTAATTTAAGATATTCTCTTATGAGTATATCAATTTCTTTAAAATTAGATAATAAAGTAAAATGGTGGCAAAGATTAATCATTGCCTACGGAGTAACAGATGAAATTTACGCTGTGTCTGTCTTAAAAAAAGATAAAATCAGTTTTAAATTTATGTTGGGATTAATATTACTTCCTTTAATTGGTTGGACCTTAGGTACACTACTTGGAGGTATATCTAAAGATATAATGTCAGATAGATTACTTGAAGCTTTTGGTATATCTTTATATGCGATGTTTATCGCAATCATGATACCAGATGCTAAAAAGAGCCTTCCAGTATTTATTACAATATTAATCGCCTCAGGTATATCTTGTATATTTTATTATGTACCTTATATTAAAGAAATATCTTTAGGCTTTAAAATTATTATAACTAGTATACTAGCAGCCCTATTTTCTGCCTTAGTATTCCCTAAGAAGGAGGAAAAAGAATATGGCGTATAGTATTATTTGTATGATAATTATGTCAGTTACTACATATGTACTTAGAGTCACACCGATACTAGTATTTAAAAAGGAAATAAAAAATCAATTTATTAAATCATTTTTATTTTATATTCCTTATGCAGTAATTGCCTCAATTACTTTTCCTTTTATATTTTATTTTGTTGATAATATCATCTTAGCTTTAATTGGTATTGCCTCAACAATTATATTATCATTAATAAAACCTAATCTATTTATTGTATCTTTAGGCTCTGTATTAATTGTATATTTATGTTCATTTATGTTTTAGGAGTCTTATGAACGAAACTGAAAGAAAAGAAAGAAGAAAATTCATAAAGAAGAAGCTTATTAAGCAAAAAAATAAAAAAAGAAACGAACCACCTAATTTGCCTCTTTTAGAAGAAATTGGTAATTCTGTAACTCATGGTATTGGCACTGTATTTGGTATAGTTTCCTTAGTACTTATGTTAGTAAATAGCCATAGTGGTAGAATGGTAATGGCAAGTTTAGTATATGGTATATCTATTATTGTAGTTATGCTAAATAGCACTTTATATCATGCTTGGAAAAGAGGAAGTAAAGTCAAATATTTGTGGAGAAGATTTGATTATACTTCAATATATTTACTCGTTGCCGGAACATACGCACCGCTTCAATTAGTTGAATTAAGTGACAATTGTGGTGTAGACCTATATTTAGGTGTCATCTGGTTTTGTGTAATGTGGGGTATTGTTTTAATAGGTATTATTTTTAATTCAATATTTGGACCAGGAAGAATTCAATGGTTAAATTTTCCACTGTATTTTTTACTTGGTTGGTTCGGATTAATATATATTCCAATTTGGATTAAGGCCGATAGAATCGCACTTATGCTATGGATATTATTTGGTGGCCTTGTCTATACTTTAGGAATGATACCATTTGTAAAAAGAGGTAAAAGAGCGTCTCATTTCATTTGGCATATATTTGTCCTTTTGGGGGCAATCGTACAATTTATAGGTATCTTTATCTATATATATAACTAAAAATCCAGGCTTATTCCCAGCCTGGATTTGGTTTTATATGAGTATATTTAGCTAAAGCTTCTTCAAATTTAATTGCGTGATTATGATTTTGATCAATAAATGTATCTTCAATTGAATCCATGACAAAGTCACAAGCCATGTCCATTGAATCTTTAATAGTTTTACCACTTATAATAGAACCTACAATGAAGGCCTTAAAGATATCACCAGTACCTTTAAATTCACCTTCCATTTTTTCTTTTAATACAGTAGTTTTCGTTAAACCATCATATGATATACATCCGATAGAATACGAATCATCCTGTACACTAGTTAAAACAACATTTTTAGCACCGTTTCTATATAAATCTGCAATTAGTTCATTTATATAATAATCATCTTGTATATCTTGATATTTTGAGTTGTGGGTAAGAAGCATTGCCTCAGTTATATTTGGAATAACATAATCGGCAATAGAAGATATATCCATCATTCCAACTATTATATCTTCATCAAATTGTTTATATAAATTACCACCGCGTCCCATTTTAGGATCTACGATAAATAATCCGTTATCTTCAAGTAATGTTTCTTTGGCCTTTATAACATTATCAAATTGAGCTTTCTCATTTAAATATCCTGTATATATACAATCAAATTTAATATGTTCTTCTCTATAATGTTCTATAGTCTTTTCCATCTGATCAGTTAGTGAGATGTAATTTTCATCTCCTAATTGATAAATTGATGATGTGATGGAAGTAGGCATGATAGCTATTTCTAAATCAAAGGCACTTAAAATTTGAATAGTAGGTAACATATTTATTTCACCATAACAAGTTAAATCAGATATGATTAATACCTTTTTCATGTCTATCACCTCCATCGAAAAACATTATAAATATTATAATATATATTTTAATATTTTTAAATGGAAATTTTAATTTTAAATTTTATATTTATTGTTAAGGATAATAAAAGATGTTAAAATTATATAAAGGATGTGATTGTATGCCAAGTTCAATAGTTGAAGAAGAAAAGAGATATAATTCAATTTATGTCGATAAAGATTCAGCAAAAAGAGATATAAAATTAATATCAAATTCTTATGTTTTTAAGACTAAAAAGGACTTTATTACTCCAATATTAATTATAATTGGTATATTCCTTTTTGTGTTAGGAATCTTATTACATAAAAAAATTGCTGTAATGATTATATTTATTATATTATCTATTTTGTTTATCGCAGCAGGAGTAGTATATTTCTTATTAAATAAAAAGAAAAAACAAAAATCATTTATATCATATTATGAAAATTCAATTGAATCCTTATATAAAGTTAAATATGAAGAAGAATTAGGCTTATCATCACTATTTCCAATTAGAGCTAAGTGGGATAACGAATTAAAAATAATTGAATTCATATATAATGAACAGCACATAAAAGTAGTATATGATGATATATTGAATTATACAATTTTAGAGGATGATAAGGATTTAGAAGTAGATAGAATTAATAACATTAATTATAATTCTAAGTCATATACATTACAAATAACATTCAATAATAAGACTCGTGGCTATATTAAATTTGATAATAATATAAATTATTTTAAAATTGATAACAGTTTTAATCATTTGATTGACTCAAATGTCAAATCAATGCACAATATTGGTGCGGTTTTAGATAAAATAATTCATAAAAATATTATTTAATGAAAACGTTTTAAAATTTCTCTTGTAAGTCAAATAAATAAGTTGTATAATACTAATTAGAAGTAATCTTATGGATTTGAAAGGAGTAAAGGTATTTTTTATGGATGGAAAGGTAAAATGGTTCAATGCTGAAAAGGGCTATGGCTTTATCGTAAATGACGAAGGAAAAGACATTTTTGTTCATTTTTCTGCAATCCAAAGTGAAGGCTACAAGACTTTAGACGAAGGTCAAGCAGTTACTTTTGATTTAGAAGATGGTCCTCGTGGTCCTCAAGCAAAGAATGTTGTTAAAGCATAGATATTATTAAAATTTATGAGCCGCAAGCTAATGCGGCTTATATTTTTTTGGTTTTTTTTTATAAAAATATGATAAAATAAATAAAAAATACCAATAAATCTCTTTTTTTAATTGTTTAAAGGATGTGAAGAATATATGATTGATGAAATAATTGAAGAATTTAGAGTCTTAAATTATTCTCATTTTGATGAATTTTATAATGAAACAAAGAAAACTGTATTCTTCGCAATCGCAGCTATTATAAAAGATGATTATGTTATTGATGATCTAATGCAAGATACTTATGTTAAATTTTTAGAAAATATAAATAAGTATCAATCTAAGACGAATATTAAGGCATTCTTATCAACGATAGCTCATAATTTAGCGATTAATTATTATAATAAAGAGAAACGCGTCGTTAGGAATGACGAAATATTCGATTATATTCCATCCAAGAGTACAAGTCATTCCTATGAAAACATCAAGGTCTTAGAAATATTAGAAGGCCTTGATGACTTATCTAAAGAAATAGTTGTTCAGCATGTCATCAATGATCTTAAATTTAAAGATATTGCAAAAATTGTTGATAAACCTTTAGGTACAGTTTTATGGATTTATAATAAAGCAATCAAAGAATTAAAACGAAAGGTGGTGCAGTGAAATGAATGATGTAAAGAAGAAACTTAAAGAAGCAGCAGCTAAACAAGAAATTCATGATTTAAAAGATTCAATTTTACAAAGTGTTGATACATCTAAGGTTATCATGGCTCAACCTAAGCCTATAAGAAGAACATTATTTGTTTCAAATGTATTAGTTACAGCTGGTATCGCCACTGCGTGTATTTTATTAGGCGTTGGTATTGGATTTTTAGCATTTGATAATAATTCAAACGGAAAGGAAGCTAAGCCTACTGAGCCTTTTCCAGTAGTTATTGATGAATCATCATTTTCTGAAATGAGTTCTGGTGATTCGGCAAGTGAAGCAAATGCTCTTTTTGATGAAATGATTATCAAACTAGATTTCGCATTCTCACAAGATACTTATAATATGGTTAGTATAGCTCATTCATTTAAAAATATTTCTTATGATGAGGTTGTATTACCAGGTGAAGATAAGCATATGACTGTATCAGAAGAAACTGCCTTAGTAAATGATTTAAATAGTTATATTTATAATCTTGAAGATATGCTTGGAATTTGTGCTAAAACATCATGTACAAAATCAACAAATACAAATGTAACATATGATTATGAAGAAATTATGAAAGTAGTATCACCATATTATAATTATGATGTTTATGTTACTGAAACACCAATTGAAGAAAAAAATATTGGTGAAACTAATTATAAGCTTAAATCTAATATTGAAGGTATTATAGTGTATGACACTTTTAGTTATTCATATTTAGGTAATAAGAGATTTGAAAATGATAAGACTACATTTAATATGTCTATTAAATTAGATGAAAATACAAGTGTAGATGTTGAAGAAATTTATAAATTAGATTTACATGAATATAGATATACTTATAAAGATAATGAATCTAATATTTTAAAGAAAATCATTATTAAAGAAGTTATTGATAAAGAAACAAACGCTCTTAAGAAAATAGAATACAACAATGGATACACAGGTTTAACAATTGAATCTGATGAACAAAAAGAAGGATCCATTTATTGTGAACTTAAGGGAAGAGATAATGAAACATTAACTATGACTAAACTTGATGATGGTACATATAATTATCAATTCAAAAATTCAGGAAATATTTATACAAAATAATTCTTCTTAGGTAGGAACTATAGCAATATAGTTCCTACTTTTTTTGTTTTTTTT
>JAILIY010000050.1 GCA_024695025.1 Acholeplasmatales bacterium | reverse complement strand
AAACCAGCAAAATTAGATAGTATATGACAAGTTTTATCATCTTCAACAATAATATCGTAATTTTCCGAATAAATATAAGATTCAAAACCTATCATTTCATCATGCGTAAAAATATTTTTATCACCTTTTCTAATTCTATCTAGCAATTTCTTATTATTAACAAAGAATTTGTATCCTTCGTAGTCATTAGTTTCAACAAAGTCATCTTGATTAATATCTGCATCCAAAATGAATACCCTTTTTTCAACTTTTGATTTATCTTGAGTATATTCATAAATTCTTTCGAATTCTCTTTTATCATTTATAACAAAAAACTCAGTTTTCCATCCATCATAGTGGATTGCAAAGGCCGCTGTTTTATAGAATGTTCCATCATCCTTTAATACTATTACTCTCATATTATCGACTCCTTTAGTATAATTTTATCACTTATTTTTATAATAACAAAGAATAATGTCCGAGTATAGGAAAAATGTCCCTACTACCTAGAAAAATGTCTCTAATACAAGAATAATGTCCAAGTACAACTTGCGCCTTATAAATAAAAGACTAGCTAATTAATACAAAGAAATATTAAAAACATTATTAAAAACTATAAAATTGGCTATATTAAGCCATTTTATGAAATTTAAGCAAAGAAAAAAGGTTTAACACCAAACGGTATCAAACCTATTGTTCTTAGTTGGCTTGGGACTAGCTAATTGATACATATTGTCCACCCCCATCTTGGATTTTGTCCACCCTTAGCCTATTTTGTCCACCTTAAGAGTGTTTTGTCCACCCAAAATTTATGTCGTTATCATAATGGATATAATCAATTGTTAGCCTTAAACTATACACCAAACTCAAATGTAGTATTAATCATATCATCTATTTTCGAAATAATATCATTCTTTATTTCGTCTACCTTCTTAAACTTTTCAGCTATCTGTTTTTGGGCATCAATATCAAATTGATTATCTTCATTTAATGGTATAGAAACTTTAATCTCTTTCATTTGATTATTACCAAGTTTCTTGTTGTTAGCATTTTTTGCATTAGCGAAAAATTGTGGTTGTAAAATCAAAATCAAATATGGAAAATATATGTCACTAACATCAATCTTTGGAACAAGCACGCCACAATGATTATTAGGCACAAAACCAACCGGATTTTTTTCTAAATTTCTAGCAAAAAGCTTCCCAGCATAACCATCAACACTCCAAGTTAAACAAGGAACTTTGTATAAATCTTTTTCATTTACATATTTTAAGTCTACATAATCAAGAACGCCATTATTATCAGTATTTGATGAAATAACTGGGATTTTACCATTCCAGTGATTGTTATTAATATTCTTTTTTGTAAAAATAGCATTTCCTTGATGTGGAATAAACATATCAAAAAGGGGTATTTCCTTGAATTTATAGCCATCTATATCTTCCAAAGTAAACTCTTCTATCTTCTCTCTTTGTTTTAACAATGCTTCTTTTTTAGAATTAAGTAATATGTATTTTTCTGCAATAAGTTTTTGGGCAAATAAATCATAGTTACCATTATCATCGATAGGCATATAAAATTCAGTTGAAAGCATATCTTTTTGAGGCAAATTTCCAAGACCTTTAGATTTATTTTTTTCTATAAAAAGAGGTTCTAATACTAATTTCAAAAATGTTAAATCAATATATTTCTTTAATTCTTTTTTAGGCTTAAAACCTGAAGCATGCTTTCCTATAACATATTTTTCATCAAAAACTAGATAACACTTCCCTGCAGCACCATCATTAACCGCAATGAGAGCTGGTTCATCATTATTATAAAAATCAGCATATTCAAAAGGAACACCTATGTTAGCAGTGTAAACTGGATAAAGTGACTTCATACTATGTAGTTTCTTCTTTGTAAGATTTTTATTTGCTTTACAAACATCACAAATCTTTGATAGTGGAACTTTAATCATTTTAGACATTCTAATTCACCTTTTATTCCCTCTAACAAATCTTGAGTTTCTGAAATCAAATCAATAAAATCTTTCAAACTACTTTTCTTCACTTCTTTTTTTAATCCTATTGATATTTTTTCTTCGTCATTCCACCAATTTTCAATTATCCAACTCTTATCTGGTGTAAACTCTGATATATCGATAGCCTTGAATCTTCCGTTTGATCTTTTAATAATAACATCCTTTATTATTTCAGGTTTAGAACTTCTCCATAAGTTATAATTATCAACAGCATCTTTCAAGTCATTATTGTCAGGAGTATCAAACCTGTAAGAATCTAATGTTTCACCAATAGATGAGCAAATATATGTATAAACTGAATCTTTTTGAACTGGATATGTACCATCAGCATTTTTAACTTTTTTCTCCATTGTCAAAATATAGGTTTTTTTAGGTGTATTAAAAAATGCTTTAACAGGTAGAGATATAATTGATTTCAAGTAACACATTTCTAATATTTTACTTTTTAAAGTCTTATTTGCAATGTTTGATAAAATACCATCTGGGATGACCAAATTTATAGTACCACCTTGCCTAGTTGACTTAACAATCCATTCCAAAAACATTGACTCTATTCCTAGTCCCCCCCATTTGTAATCAGTTGTAAGTTTTCTCATTTCTGCAGAACCATTAACAACATAAGGTGGATTAGCTAAAATTAAATCATATTTATTTTCTTCAATAGTATCTAATGTACCTAATGTAGATCTTTTCAAAATAAAACTCTTATTTAAAAACTCTGTTGATATTTGCTTTGCAAATTCAGGAGAAGAATTTTCAGATAACATTTTTGAAAAATAAATAATCGCATTTGCCTTTGCCAAAATTATTGTTTTATCACCATTATCTTCACTATATTTATCATAACCAGTCAAAGATATTCCTAGATTAATTTTCTTGTTTTTGGAATCATATTCATAGAACTCACCAATCCTATTTCCAACAGATTCTAATAAAAACTTTCCAACGCCGCAAGCAGGGTCACATACTTTCATTCCTGGTTTCAAATCTACCATTCTGACCATATTATCAACTATTTTTAATGGTGTAAAAAATTGTCCCATGTTTTTGGAATCAGAATCCTGCTTCAAAAAAGATTCAAATAATTGTGATTTAAAATCTTTAGAAATATGTATAAATTTTCCATTTTCTTCTTCATATTCCTTGAAAGTATCCAAAATGGCTCTAAATATCTTTGCATCACCATCATCTTCATGGAAGACATTTCCGTTAATTATACCAGTGCCATCTGCAGCAATAGGGAATAACTCTTTCATCTTTGTTCTAGCACCATTATCAGATAAATATGTATTCAGTACATCTATCTCACTATTATCAGAATATAAGCCTCTCAAATATTCAAATGAATACATTCCCTTAAGAACAGAAAGATCACTTAAATATTTAAATAAAAAAAGTTCGACAAATGTATACAACGCCGTACTAGGAGACACATTTTTAGTAATCCAAAGTTTTTGGTGTATTTTAACTGCTAAATCTGTAGGATTAAGATACTCTTGCCTTAACAATTTATCATTATCTGGTGATATAGACGTAAGTATTCTTTTAATTAATTTTTCTGTTTCTTTTGGATTTGTTGATGGATGAATATTAGTCAATAACTTATTACCATGTTCATCTAATATTTGATTACCTGTTAGAGGATTCATCCAAATAGTTTTGACTGAATCACGAACTGCATAAATCTTTGCTTTAACCTTTTTGCTAGTATAAAACTCTTGTTCAATTGCATCGGATATTTGTTTATCCGAATTTAATTTTCCATCCTCTTTTGATTCAACATATAGGACAATTTCCTTATTCGTATCAACTATTAAGGCATCTGGCTTCTTTTTTAGGACTCCTGAATCGCTTGTATGACTATTAATAATCTTATTTTTGATTAAATCGCCTACTGTTGTTGCACCTATGTCATAGACACGCCATTCTCCTATATAAATTGGTTTGCTAAATTCTTCACTTTGCTTTAATTGTTCACTCATAATAATTATCCCTCATAACGTTCAATTGAAATAATTATATCATTTTTTTCTCAAACTGGCTATCAAAAACAGACTTAAAGTATCTTATTTCCTATTTTTTTCTCAAAATCTATTTTAGCGAATCTTTTATTACATCTTCTATATTTAATTCATATAATTCACATAATGCATATAAGACATTAATTCTAGGTGTTCTTCTACCTGTTTCATAATTTCTTAAAACATCTGCACTGACACCTAAAAAATCAGTAACGCTATTTACACTATAATACTTTTCTATTCTTTTATCCTTTAATATCTTACCTAATTTTTGTGTATCCAATTCATGAATAAATATTAAATTATCTACCATGAATTTTTTACACCATTTTTTAAATACTTTTACCTTAATGTTTTCGTAACTACTTTTATCCATTGAATCTAAAGGTTCATCATTTACATATGACATTAACACCCTATATTCAACATCATCCAATTCATCAATAAATAGTTGATATTCCTTAATTAGTAGATTTGCTGCATCCATTTCTTTAAAGAACATAGCTAAATCTTCTATTGGTGTGTCACTATCCTCTTGTAAATATACTCTACATAATTCAGAAGCAACATCAGCATCATTTACATGTTTGCACCAATATTTCATATAATACATATTTCTTTGTTTTAAAAATAATTTCACTATTCTATGCCTCCTCAGGCATAGATGTTAAACAAATAATTAATTTATATCAAGTTGTTTAAATAATAATCTTTTTAGAGAATCGTTAAATTTCAATTCTTTGTTAATTGCTTCAAAGACCTTCATGTCGAAGATTAGCTTTATATAATCAATATTTTTAATCTTATAAAATACTGCAAAGCTTAATTTTCTATATGCATATATGAACTTAATAAGTTTAATATTGTCTTCATTATATTCTATATCACACTGGTATACTTCTGTTCCATCAGGTAATATTAGACCATTCTCACCAGCAACTTTTGTAAAAATAGCACTTGAATTAAATCCAATATCATTTATATATTCCTTCAAATCTATATAACATCCATTACAATCATTAATAAATTCATTAATTAAATAATTAGAATCATTACCATCAAGATATTCATATAATCCCTTACCTATACATTTTAATAATCCTTCTTTTTCTCTTCTTACTAAAACTTTTCTAAAAGAATCATATGGTATGTCATCATCACCAAATATATTCTTAAATAAAGCGTAAGAATAAAATTGTTTTGGTTTAACCTCTTCTAAATATTTCATTGTCTCTTTTGTTATAATATGCTTCAATTTTTATTCCTCCTCACATGTATAGCGACGGCTTCGACTAAAACAACCGGATATTTTAATATTTTCTTAAAAATTCATAAGAAATTATAAATAGTTAAACAAGAAACCATCCCCTCAAGTGTTAAGGGACATCTAGAGAGTAAAACGGCGGAAATATTCAAAAAAAGTAAAAAAAAGAGACTTTTTATCAATATGTCAATTTGACACTATCGAAAAGTCTCGTTTTTATTCAATGGAGGCCCCGACCGGATTTGAACCAGCGATCAGGCAGTTGCAGTGCCGTGCCTTACCACTTGGCTACAGGGCCATAACATAGACATTGATAAGTATATCAAACCTATATAAATAAGTCAAACAATTTTAATTATTTTTCGTAAAATTAGCACTCTCCTATTGCAAGTGCTAATTATTTGGATTATAATAAAGATGTAAAGCTTAATATAGGCTTGAAAGGATGGGGATTTATATGGAAAATTATAACAATCAAGAAAGCGAAAATGTATTAGAAAAATACGGTCGTGATGTTGTAAAGCTTGCAAGAGACGGTAAGATAGATCCAGTTATTGGTCGTGATGAGGAAATTAGACGTATTATTAAAATATTATCTCGTAAGACTAAGAATAACCCTGTTTTAATTGGTGAACCAGGTGTAGGTAAAACTGCGATTATTGAAGGACTTGCAAAAAGAATAGTTGCTAACGACGTACCTACTTCTTTAAAGAATAAAACTATCTTTGAACTAGATATGGGTGCTTTAGTTGCTGGTGCCAAATTCCGTGGTGAATTTGAGGAAAGATTAAAAGCTGTATTAAATAAAGTCAAAGAATCAGATGGTAATATCATCATGTTTATTGATGAAATCCATTTAATTGTAGGTGCTGGTAAGGCTGATGGTGCTTTAGACGCAGGTAATATGCTAAAGCCAATGCTTGCCCGTGGTGAGCTACATTGTATTGGTGCTACTACTTTAAAAGAATATAGAGAATATATTGAAAAAGACTCTGCACTAGAGCGTAGATTCCAAAAAATATTAGTATCAGAACCTACTGTTGAAGATACTATTTCAATACTACGTGGTATTAAAGAAAGATTTGAACTTCATCATGGTGTTACTATTCAAGATAACGCCCTTGTTAGTGCGGCCACATTATCAAATAGATATATCACAGATAGATTCTTACCAGATAAGGCAATCGATTTAATCGATGAAGCTTGTGCTTCTTGTCGTTTTGAAATTGATTCAAAGCCTGTTGAACTAGATGATGTAGATAGAAAAATCACACAACTTAAGATTGAACAAATATCTTTAAGAAAAGAAAATGATGACATATCTAAAAAAAGACTTGAATCAATTAATACAGAACTTAAAGATTTAGAAATTAAAGCTTCTGAATTAACTAAAAAATGGCAAAATGAGAAAGCTGAAATATCTAAATATAAAGATGTTAAGAAAGAATTAGAAAGCGCGAAATTCGAGTTAGAAAAGGCCTTTAATGAAGGAAATTACAAAAAAGCATCTGAACTTCAATATTCTACTATTCCTTCTTTAGAAAAAGATATTAAAGAATATCAAGAAAAATCTAAAGAAGATCATTTATTAAGTGAATCTGTAAATGAAGAAGATGTCGCCACTGTAGTAGCTAAATGGACAAATATTCCTATTTCTAAGCTTATGCAAGGAGAAAGGGAAAAGATTTTAAATCTAGAAGATTCTTTAAAAGAAAGAGTTATAGGACAAGATGAGGCAGTTGAACTTATATCTTCTGCTATCATACGTCAGCGTGCAGGTATCAAAGATGAAAATAAACCAATTGGTTCATTCTTATTTTTAGGTCCTACAGGTGTAGGTAAAACTGAGCTTGCTAAAGCTTTAGCTTTAAATCTATTTGATTCTGAATCTCATATTGTAAGACTTGATATGAGTGAATATATGGAACAATATAGTGTTTCTAAATTAATTGGTTCTGCCCCAGGCTATGTAGGTTATGATGATGGTGGACAATTAACTGAAAAAGTTAGACGTAATCCTTATTCTATCGTCTTATTTGATGAAATAGAAAAGGCACACCCTGATGTATTTAATATTTTACTTCAAATACTAGATGACGGTAGACTTACAGATAGCCAAGGTCGTACAGTTGATTTTAAAAACACAATTATTATTATGACATCTAATTTAGGTTCAAGTGAATTATTAAGTCATGATTCTGATTCTAAGAAAAAAGTTGAAATGTTATTAAAACAATCATTTAAACCTGAATTCTTAAATAGAATTGATGAAATAATTACATTCAATCCATTAAATAAAGATGTACAAATGAAGATTGTAACTAAATTATTAAAGAATTTAGATTTAAGATTAATTGGCCAAGGTATTGATATCACTTATACTGATTCACTTAAAAAACATATCCTTGATGAAGCATTTGATGAAGAATATGGTGCACGTCCAATCAAACGTTATATAACTAAATATATCGAAACATTTATCGCAACTAAAATCATAAAAGGTGAAATCAAACCTAATATCCAATATGTATTAGATAGCCAAGATAATGAAATTAGATTATTATTAAAATAAGGATGGAGATTTCTCCATCTTTATTGTTTTTAAATGATATTTTTATTATAATCAAATTGGTGATATTATGTTTAAGGCAGTACTATTTGATTTAGATGGAACATTAATAAATACTTTATATAGTTTAAATGATACTATCAATGCCGTAATGGATCATTATGGCTTTGAAAAAATTACAATGGATGAAACTAAAAAATTTATAGGATATGGATATAAAGTATTTGTTGAAAAATCAGTTAATAAAACTGCAAAATTAAGAAATGATTCTTCTATTTTAAATAATTTAAAAGAATATCAGACTAAATATAAAGAATTATTTAAAATTAACTGTTGTAATAACCTAGTAATTTATGATGGTATTTTAGACACAATTAATAAATTAAAAAAAGATAATGTTTATATTGTATGTGTTACAAACAAACCATATACAGATACACTAAATGTACTTGATAAAGCCTTTGGTTTAAATACATTTGATTACATCATTGGAGATGATGGAATAAAGCCTTTAAAGCCAAATCCTATTTTACTTGATGAAATATGTAAACATCTAAATATAAAACCTAATGAATGTATTCATATAGGTGACAGTAAAACAGATATTGAATTTGCCAACAATTCAAAAATAAAATCCATAGGCTGTGCCTATGGCTTTAGAGATAAAGATGAACTTAAAAAATATAACGCGACATACATTGTAGATTCTGCACGCAAGTTATATGAAAAAATAAAAGAAGCTTCAATTTAAATGAAGCTTCTTCTTTTTTTACATTAAATACTCAATGAAAAACCAACGATACCTAGGATTGCACAAACAACGATAATCCAGTAAATAACATACCAAACTGTCTTATGTTTTAATCTTAAGCTAACTAATGCTTGCCATGAAATCATGATAACTGCTAAAAGTAAACATACATTAGAAACTAAGCTTAATGCACTACCTACTCTACCGAAGTTTACATTGCCATCAAATAACTCAAAAATAAATCTAATTAAACCTAAAATACCTGCGATAAATATAGCTATTAAAGCTAAAATACCTGCAACCTTATTATAGCTAGGTGAGCTACTGCTACTTTGCTTTTTTGACATAATATCCTTCCTCCTAAATCTAAATAAAATTATATCACAAAAGGAGGCCTTATTATATAAAATTTTATATTTTTTTAATCTTCTTTATCATCGTCATCGCAATCACAATCGTCTTCTTTTCCTCTTAATTTATCGATTGTGCCTGTTATGATATAAAATACAGGAATAGTGATGAATAAGAACCAATATGGATGCCATAATTTAAATTCCATACCTAAATATAAATATAAAGCAGTAACTAAGCATGGATATAAGAATTTAGAAAATCTACCAGTTTCAATAGCTTCTGCAATGCTCATTATTGCAGGTAATAATACCCATAATACCCAAGATACATACCAAGCATTAGCTAAGAATGACCACATGAAATAAGCAATTAATACAATTAGAAAAACAATACCATCAATCATTCCAACAATTGCTTTACGCTTATTATTAACCTTAACCTCATTACCATCCTTATCAAAGCATGTAATTTTATTATTTTCAATTTTTACAGTTTGACCCTCATCATCAGTTAAGGTAATAGTATTCTTTTTTATTTCCTCTTTTTCTTCCTTATCAATTGTTCTATTTTTTATTTCTTCATTTGTTTCATTATCATATAATAAATCATCTAATGACATATTATATAATCTAGCAAGTAATATTAAATTATCTGTATCAGGAGAGGCTTCTGCTCTTTCCCATTTTGATACAGCTTGTCTTGATATTCCAAGCTTATCAGCTAGTTCCTCTTGAGAATATCCATTTTGTTTTCTTAATTTTTGTAGTCTTGATGCAACCTCAATATTCATATTTGTGTCCTCCTTAAATTTACACCCACATTATAATTTTTAGGTAAAATTTAATCCACCAATTCTAGTTTGAATTTTCGCAACTTTAAGTTGCATCGGCTTAACTAAGCCATTTTTAGCAAAAAATAATTCTATCTTTTTCTTAAAACTCTCATCTTTGCACTATGTGCTCTATTGTTTTCTTTTAATTCTTCTTCGCCTGATTCAATAGGATGTCTTGTGATAAGTTCGTATGGTGCCTCACCAATATTTTGAATTGGAACACCCTTTGGTATATTGACTGTAGATCTTTCTTTAAATACTGTCTTACAGATTCTATCTTCAAGTGAATGGAATGTAATAACTACAGCTCTACCGTTAGTATTTAACATATCAAGTGCATCATTAATAGATACTTCAAATACACGAAGTTCATCATTTACTGCGATTCTTAATGCTTGAAATATTTGTTTTGCAGGATGGCCCTTAGTCTTTAATACTTTTTGGGGAAGAGCACTTTTGATAATATCGACAAGTTCAAATGTAGTTTCAATTTGTTTTGTCTTTCTGTATTCTTCAATTTTTCTTGCTATTTGTTTAGAAAAATTATCTTCACCATATCTATAAAATATATTTACTAAATCATTAAATGAATAATTGTTTACTATATATCTTGCATCAAGTTCTTGATTTTGATTCATTCTCATATCTAGTGGGGCATCATAATTATATGAAAATCCTCTTTCAGGTATATCAAATTGAAATGATGAAACACCTAAATCATATAAAATACCATCTATTTTATCTACATTTAATTTTTGTAATTCTTCTTTTAAATTAACAAAATTAGATTTGATGATAGTATAATTATTACCAACCTCATCTAAGACTTCTTTTGCACGTCCTATAGCGTAATCATCTTGGTCAAAACAATATAAATGTCCTTTAGGTATTCTTTTTAATATTTCTTTTGAATGACCACCACCACCAAGTGTGGCATCAACATATATACCATCTTCTTTAATATTTAATTCTTTAATTGCTTCTTCTAGAAGCACACTTTTGTGTATATACATATTTTTCACCAAACTAATTATATAATAATTTTAATATTTTTTCATCATAAATAGAAAATAGAGACCCAAGGTCTCTATTTCTATTAAGAATATTTAATTATTCTTCATTTTGAGTCTTAGGAGCTACTACTTGTTTACCCTTATAATAACCACAGTTTGAACATACTCTATGAGCTAATGTTAATTCACCGCATTGTGGGCAAGCAATCATTCCAGGTACTGATAAAGCTAAATGAGATCTTCTCATTCTCTTCTTCATCTTTGAGACTCTACGAAAAGGTACTGCCATTTTGAATCCTCCTACAATAAGTCTTTTAATGATGCAAATGCTGGATTTACATATTCTTCATCTTTTTCTTCTGAAGGTTGATCTTCATATTCAGATAAAGATGTAGTCATTGGTTTTTCAGATAAAATAATTGTGACAATTGCTTCTTTAGTATCTAAAGTTTCTTTTTCAATAATTGTCGCGTCTTCATTATTTTCATCTTTTGTAAAAACCTCACTAGAATTTACATCGATTTTATAAGGAATTTCTTTTAATGTCACAGAATCAGATAAAACCAAATCTACAGTAATATGAAATTCACATAGATATGTTTCTTCTCCGCGTTCCTTTATAGTTGTAGATACGTTACATAAACTTAGTCGGATGATATCTTCAAATCCTAAAAGTTCATCACTTAAATCTAGTACTTCATCATAACTATAAGGCATTTTTAATTTCCTTAGCTGCGCTAAAGCAAATTTCATAAAATCACCCCAGCAGTACTAATTATATAATTAGAGACCAATAAAGTCAACAATTATTTTCTTAATTAAATTCTAATTTTAAGTCCACTAGTCCATCATAAAAATCATCTTCATGAGTAACTAAAATAACTGAACCAGGAAACTTATCTATCGCGTCCCAAAGTTCTGCTTTAGATAGAACATCTAAATGATTTGTAGGTTCATCAAATATAAGTACATTAGACTTTTTCATAGTCATTAACGCAAGTCTAACTTTTGTCTGTTCACCACCAGATAAAGCCTCAAGTGGTTTTAATTGTAAATCGCCTTTTATACCACAGCTTGCCAAAACACTTCTTAGTTCTTGATCTGTTTTCATATGATAAAAATATCTTAAATATTCGATTGGATTTACATTTTTATCAAACATTTCTTCTTGTTTAAAATAATTTAAATCACTGCTTGGATTCCAAACAAAATTACCATCTAATTTAGGTATTATATTCATTATAGTTTTAATTATTGTTGATTTACCTACACCATTTTTACCTAATATTACTACTTTTTGATTTTGTTTTAATAAGAAATTTAAATTCTCTAGTACTACCTTATTCCCATAACCTACACTTAAATTATCTAGTTTTAAAACTTCTTGACCTAAAGTCTTAGAGAAAGGAAATTTAATATGCATTGGTTCATGGTTTTTAGGCTTTTCAAGTTTTTCTAATCTTTCAAGCATTTTTCTTCTTGATTTGGCTTGTTTTGAAGTGGTTGCCCTAACAATATTTTTTTGAATGAACATCTCTGTTCTTTTGATATATTCTTGTTGCTTATTATAATCTTTTAAATATTGATTTTCTCTAATTTCTCTTTCTTTTAGATAACTTGTATAATTCATATTATATCTAGTGAGATTTTTGTTATTTAAGTTCCAAACAACCTCACCGATTTCATTTATGAAAGCCTCATCGTGACTGACAACTAAGAATGCACCTTTAAATTCTTTTAAATATTTAGATAGCCACTCTATATGGACACTATCTAAGAAGTTTGTAGGTTCATCCATTATTAATACATCAGGTTCTTCAAGTAATAATTTAGCTAAGAATACTTTTTCTCTTTGACCTCCACTTAAATTTTTAAGTGGTGTATCTAACCCATATTCTTTTATACCTAAGCCGTTATAAATATTGCCAAGTGTAGAATCTATTCTATAAAAATTATTTTTATCTAATTCTTGGGAAATTGATTCGGCATAAGTCATCCATTTGTCATATTCGTTTTCAGGGCAATATGCTAGTTTTTCATAATATGAATTCATAAGGGCTTCTTTGTCGAACAAAGGCTTAAATACTTGAGTAATATAATCTTTTATAGAGATGTCATCTAAAACCTTTAGATGTTGGTCTAAATAACTATATTTGACATTATTTTGCCATAAAATAGTGCCACTATCAGGTATTAAGTTTTTAGATATTAATTTTAAAAATGTAGATTTTCCACTGCCGTTGTCGCCAACTAATACAATGTGTTCACCTGGAAGTATTCTAAATGATACATCGTTGTATAAATTAATATCTTGATATTTAAATTTTAAGCCTTCAACATCTAATAGTGCCATAAATACTCCTCAAGTAAAAGACCTAGTAAAAACTAGGTCATTTTATTAATTTAATTCATTATTGTGTTTAATAATCATATTGATGAATTCATCAATAGATACAGTTGTTTGTTCCTGCTTACCATATTGTCTATATGTAACAGTACCATTTTTAACTTCGTTATCACCGATAACTAATTGATAAGGAACCTTTTCCATTTGTGCTTCTCTTATCTTATAACCAAGCTTTTCTTCACGGTAATCTACCTTAACTCTGATACGAGCTTGTTTTAACTTTTTGTATAATTTATCTGTAAATTCTTTATGATATTCTAAATTAACTGGAATTAATTTAACTTGTGTTGGTGCAAGCCATACTGGGAATACACCCTTAGTTTCTTCAATTAAGAAGGCAACGAATCTGTCCATTGAACCTAAGATGGCTCTATGGATTACAACTGGTCTTACCTTTTCACCATTTTCGTTAATATAAGTTAATTCAAATCTTTCAGGTAATTGATAATCTAATTGAATAGTTGATAATGTAACATCGTGGCCAATTGCACTTCTTACTTGAACGTCAAGCTTAGGTCCATAAAATGCTGCCTCACCGATTGCCTCATAATAATCAACACCTAATTGATTTAATACTTCTCTTAATTCCTTTTCGCTTTTTTCCCATAATGCGTCATTACCGAAATATTTTTCAGTATCGTTAGGGTCTCGAAGTGATAATCTAAATTTATAATTTTTAAATCCGAAATCATTGTATACATCAAGGATTAATTGAGATACTTCTTTGAAGATTTCACCGATTTGATCTTCACGACAGAAAATGTGGGCATCATTTTGTGAAAATGCACGAGTACGTTCAATACCAGTTAAAGCACCAGATGCTTCAAATCTGAAGTCATTTGCGATTTCTGCAATCTTAACAGGTAAATCTCTATATGAATGTAGTGTAGATCTATACATAACCATATGGTGAGGACAGTTCATTGGACGTAAAACATAAGATTCTTCATCTACATCCATTTTAGGGAACATATCATCTTTATAATGTGCCCAGTGTCCTGATGTTTTATATAATTCAACATTACCAAGTGATGGAGTCATTACATGTTGATAACCTTGATCATATTCTTTGTCCATAATATAGTCAGCAAGTAATCTTCTTACGATAAAACCATTAGGTAACCACATTGGTAGTCCTCTACCAACTAAATCATCAAACATAAAAATACCTAATTGCTTACCTAATTTTCTATGGTCACGAGCTTTTCTTTCTTCAAGTAATTGTAGATAAGCTTCTAATTCTTCTGCTGTATTCCAACAAGTACCATAAATACGAGTTAATACATCATTTTTAGAATCTCCTCTCCAATAAGCACCGGCAACACTTAATAATTTAAAATTCTTTAAAGCGCCAGTTGAGATAACGTGTGGTCCACGACATACATCTTTATATTCACCTTGTTCGTAAATACCAACTGTGTCGCTTCCCTTAACTGCGTCTATTAATTCGATTTTATATTTGTCATATGAGAATAATTTTTTAGCTTCATCTTTAGATAATTGATAGTGATTAATTGGTAAATTTTCTTTAACAATCTTCTTCATTTCAGCTTCAATCTTAGCTAAATCATCATTTGTCACAGGTTGTGGAACTAAAAAGTCATAATAAAATCCTTCTTCAATTGCAGGACCCACTCCACAAAGTGTACCCTTATATAATCTTTGCATAGCTTGTGCAAGTAAATGGGCAGCTGAGTGATTGATAACTTCAAATGATTCTTCTTTATTATCTGCTGTAATGAACTCTAAAGAGATATCCTCATTAATTTCTTCTTTTAAATCCTTTAATACACCATTCATCTTACAAACGATTGATTTTTTTGCAAGAGAAGGTGCTAATTCTTTAGCCACTGCAATAGCTAAAGTACCTTTTTCTACTTCCTTAATTGAACCATCAGGTAAGCTAATTTTAACCATATTCTTCCTCCTAAAATAATAAAAAAATCCTTAAAGATAAACATCTTTAAGGACGAAATAACCATTTCGCGGTACCACCTTAATTCTAGAAACATTAATTCTAGCACCTCAATTAGTTTTTAACGCAAACAAAACGTAGTATCATTTCCTATACTAATCTCCTAGGTAGTAATATATAAAGCTAATAGATATTTACACCGACCATATCTTCTCTATAATTAGTTATTTATATATCATGTCCTTTTCATCGACAACACAATTATATATCAATTAGAATTATAATTCAATTAAAAATTTAACGTTTATATTTATTTGAATCATCAAGTGAAACAGATGTAACTAAAGATTGAATCCTTGAAAATATTCTATTTGCCTTAAGTTTTTCTGTCTCTGTTTGATTTAATTTAAAATGATTTAATAAATCTTTAGGTGTGATATTACTTGTTATAAATATAGGCTTGTTTTCAACAAGTCTATAATTAAGTGTAGGAGCAAGTATTTCATCTCTGAACCATTCAGTTAAATTTTCAGCACCTAATTCATCTATTAATAAGACATCTGCGTTTCTTAATAAATCAATAATATCACCATATTTAGCAGTTCCTATAGATGTTTTTAAATCTACTATTAAATCAGGAATATAAACCATTAAAGCATTAATATTATTATTTAATAATTCTCTGTAAAAACAACCTAAGGCATAAGTTTTACCTATAGAAAAGCCACCATAAATATATAGACCTTTTTCTTTAGTCTTTCCATATTTTTTTACGAAATTCATTAAATAATCATATAATTTTTTTCTAGATTCTGTATTCTTTTCAAAATCTTTAAAATTAGCACGAGCTATAGTTTCTGGTAATTTTGGATTGTAAATATAACTGTATGGTGATTCAATAATATCATTGTCTTTTTTGATTTTAACTTGATAAAATTGACCATTTTTATAAATGGTCTTAAGACCATCAGGATAATTATTTTCTTTTTCTTTAAGCATTGTATAAAAGTCATTTACATTATCTATATTTACTTTATATTCAGGGAATTTAGCCTGAACTTCTTTGACAAACTCATCAATATTATAATTCATCTAAACCTCCTGATACATCATAATTACCTTTATCGTAAATTGATTCACGATTATTAATATTAGATTCTTTTAGAGTTGTAATATATTTAGCCGCGTCACTTGTCGTTAAAACATTGTCCTTACCCCAGCTTAAGGCCACCTTTTTAAAGTATGCCAAAGATGGTAATTCACCACCTTTATCCTTAAGTACTTTAATAATCATACAATTAAGAACACCACGTGGTAAATCAATATTTTCATATATACTTAATACTGTAGATAAATAATTAGGGTCGTATTCACCTAATACATCATCAAGTAACTTAGTCGCGTCTGTACTGTCTAAATATTCAATTAAATCACTGTCAGATACATTATTTTCATCCTTAATTTCTAATTTAGGGGCATTCATATTTCTTATGAATTTAAATAATGTATTGGCTTTAGTTTTTAATAATTTATAATCAAATAATTCTTTTTTATTTATAGAATCACTATATAGACTAGCCATTTGATTCTCATCAAAACCATATACGTAAGAAATATTAATAATTTGTGTTTTGAATTCTTCTGTTACTCCACGTTCTAAAAAATCCTTATTGATCATCTTTAAGAATGAATCGATATTAAAGTTCTTTTTGTTAACTTTAATACTATCTCTTACATTTCTACCTAAAATATAATCAAACTTCTTGATAGTCACTGAATCATCAAGTTGTGATTCATATATTTCATCAAAAGTCTTAGTTATATTCTTATAGCCTTCTTTATCTATTTTTTCTAATTTAAAATGATTGTTTATATAATTAAAATTATCTTCACCAATCTTAGAAAATAAATAAAGGCCTAAAGAAACATCTTTAATGAAGTTTTTAGCCGTAAAAGGTGGATTAACTGTATAAATATAGTCTCCACTTTCATTGATATAAGTATTTAAAAGACCTATACCTTCTAACTTTAAACGCGCCTTCATAAAGCCTTGAGGCTTTAGTGAATATACATCAAAAAATGATTGATGAGTCAATTCTTCACTCTTTAAATTATTTCTAGATAAAAGTGAAGTAAAACCCATATAAAGTAAAAACGCATCACTACCTATGAGTGGTGCGTATAATAATGACAAAGTTACTACATCATCATGAGATAGTATAAAGCTAGAATAAATATTAAATTTAGATTTACTATCTACTATTCTCATTGCCATAATATTACTTGTGTAAAGCTACTCCTTTAAATTCATAACTGCCTTCAATTAATTTTAAAGCGCCATCAATGAATTGTTCAGCCTTCTTACGGCCACCACCCATTAAGCTTTCAATAATAATTGAGAAATCAATTGATGTTTCAAGTGGATCTTGTTGAATGATTTTCGCAACTACTGTAAAGCGTGGAACTTCAGAATAAATTTCACAATAATCATCATTAATAGATACAACTGTATGTCCTAACTTATCGATATATTCTAAATATACCTTCTTAATTTGTTCATAAGATGCCTTATAATAATGTGTCTGAAATATTAAATCCTTAGCATTTTCAAAAGTTTCAAATGTAGCCATAATATTACACTCCTTTTAATTCATTAATAATATTTATTACTTGAGATTTTGTTTCATCGAAAGAACCTTTGCTATCGATGACATAATCAGCTAGTTCTTTTTTCATATATAAATCCATTTGTGAATGGATTTTTGCAAGGGCGTAATCTTCATCGATTCCTTCTCTTGCCATAAGTCTTTCGACTTGTATTTTTTTCTTTAGAAATACACATATTACTTTATCAAACATGTCTTCTATTTTAGCTTCATATAAAAGCGGTGCTTCAACAAATACTAGCCCATCATCGACTAAAGTTAATAATCTTTTAACTTCATCTATGATAATAGGGTGAGTTACACTATTTAATCTTTCCTTGGCATCATTGTCATGGAAGATATATTTAGCTAACTTTTTTTTGTCTAATTTCATATCAAAAGTTAGATATTCTTCACCGAATTCTTTTATAATAGCCTTATAAATAGGACCATCAATTTCTGATAAATCGTTAGTGATTTTATCACAGTTTATTACAACATAGCCTAAATTACTAATGATATTGCATACATTGCTTTTACCACTAGCTATGCCTCCTGTGATGCCTATAACCTTTTTCAAGCTATTCACCTCTCGCAGTTTTCGCAGTAATATGTCGTCCTTCCATTTATTTTATCACAATTTAGTGTACTTTTGCAAATAGAACATATTTTTTTTGTGTGCACTTTTAAAAATTGTTGATATTGGCCTTCTACACCAAGTGATGATGTATAGCTTCTAATAGTAGTTCCCTTATATTCTATTGCCTTAGACAAGATTTCAACAGATGCATCACAAATATGCTTTACATCCTCAAAAGACATAGAATTTGAGGGTCTATGAGGATTAATTTTTGCCTCAAATAATACCTCATCGACATATATATTACCTAGACCAGTAATAATAGATTGGTCTAATAATGTAGTCTTAATCGCTACATTCCTTGATACTATTTTATCATAAATTAATCTATAATCAATTTTTTTTGTTAAAATTGGGTCAATACCTATATTTTTTAATGGATTTGTTGAAAATAATTCATTATTTTCTTTATAAATCATCTTTCCAAATTTTCTAACATCCTGATAAAAAAGTGAATAACCATTATCAAATTTATAAATTACATGAATATGTTTGTTATCTATTCCATCATTTGGTAAATAAAAATATTTACCTTCCATCCTTAAATGAGAAATAATATTTCCTTCATTTAAATTAAATATTAAATATTTACCATATCTATCGATATTTTTAATAGTTTTTCCAATTACAGATGATTTAAATAGATCATTGTCCATATCTATTATTCCATCATATTTAATTATTACATCAGTTATTTTAAGATTAACTAAATCCTTAATTAATACTCTTCTAACTGTTTCTACCTCAGGTAATTCAGGCATAATAAGCTCCTAATATTTATTGTGGTGAACTGTCTTAGGATCAAATTTATCCCATTCTTTATTTTCCTCAAGTGGATAGCCTACAGCTATCACACCGAAAACAAAGTCACCATCTTTCATAGAAAATAAAGAATTAAATTGTTTCATTCTCTCTTCGTTTGGATAAACACCTAAATAACAAGTACCTAAACCAAGTTCACAGGCCTTTATCATCACATTTTCAGCTGCCATACCTAAATCGATTGGTTCCATGCCTGCAATATATAATTTTTTAGGGTCTTTAGCGACCATAACAATATATGTATTACAGTCTTCATAACTTAAAGAACCATGTGGTAAATTCTTCATCTTTTCTATTACTTTTTCATCATCGACGATAATATATTCTTTATCTATTTGACGACGAGCAGTTGGTGCATATGATGCATATTTACATAATTCTACTAATGTATCATATGGAACCTTTTTAGATAAATCATATTTTCTTATACTTCTTCTTAATTTAATAGCATCCATTTATTTTACCTCATACCAGTTATTTCCGAATGAATCATCAGCAATTAATGGAACATTTAATTTAACTGCATTTTCCATTTCTTCTCTAACTAAATTTTGTAATATTTCTTCTTCACCTTTTTCAACTTCAAATACTAATTCATCGTGAACTTGAACAATAAGTTTAGATTTTAATTTCTTTTCTTCCATTTTCTTATCTACATTTACCATCGCAATCTTGATGATATCTGCAGCGCTACCTTGAATTGGAGTATTCATCGCTGTACGTTTTGCAAATTCTCTTTGCATAAATATTTTTGAATTGATATCAGGTATATATCTAATTCTATTTTTTAAAGTTGTTACATATCCATTTACTTTACAATCTTCAACTGTCTTATCCATAAATGTTTTAATTTCTGGATATGCTTCATAATATCCTTTTATGAATTCAGAAGCCATTGAATTTGTAATACCGATATCTTGAGCTAAACCATAAGCGCTAATGCCATAAACTATTCCAAAATTTACAGCTTTGGCTTTTCTTCTATCATCTGGTGTTATTTCATCTTTTTTAAACACTAATTTAGCTGTTTTAGCATGAATATCTTCACCATTATTAAAGGCATCAATTAAGTGTTTAACATTAGCCATGTGGGCTAAAACTCTAAGTTCTACCTGTGAATAATCTGATGAATATAATTTATTTCCTTCTTTTTCAGGTATAAACATCTTTCTTATTAGATGACCTTCTGGTGTTCTAATTGGAATATTTTGTAAATTAGGTTCAATAGATGAAAGTCTTCCTGTTTGAGTTAAGGCTTGTTGATAAATTGTATGAACTTTTCCATCAGGATATATAAATTCACGAAGTCCCGCAACATAAGTTGAATATAATTTAGTTTTAGCTCTATATTCTAAGACTAAAGGAACGATTGGATTTAAATCCTTGATTAATTCTAATATTGATTGATCAGTTGAATAACTAGTAGCCTTCTTTCTTGGGTAAGGCAATTGTAATTTATCAAACAATATAGTACCTAATTGTTTAGGTGATGAAACATTAAACTCTTCTCCTGCAAGTTCATGAATTTTAGATTCTATATCAGTTATAGCAACACTCAGTTCATTTTCTTGTTTATTTAATTCATCATAATCAATTTTCATACCATTATATTCCATCTTACCTAATACTTTAGATAAAGGTATTTCGATATCAGTTAACAATGATAATTGATTATGTTGATTAAGCTTTTCTAAAGCTAAATCTTTTAATTTGTGTAAAGCAACTATCTTTTTATAAATATGTTCATATATTATTTTTCTTTCAGGAATAGCTTTTTTAGCACCTTTACCATATATTTGTTCATCATAATATACATCATCATATTGATAAAATTCTGCTATACCTCTAAATTCATCTTTGGCAACTGTTGGATTAATTACATATGTTGCCATAAGTAAATCAAATGATACACCCTCTAAATCAAGGCCATATCTTTTGGCAATTACGTAACATCTTTTATAATCAAAGATGTTTTTATTATTTTTACTAGACATAAAATTAATTAAGTCTAAATTAGGTGTATAAAGTAATTCAGGTTCTACTATAAATGTACCTTTTTCGTTTTTAATACCGATACCTAATAATGGTGATTTATGATAATTGTAATCAAATGTTTCAAATATTAATGATGAATTTGGTAATAATACATCATCTAAATCATTTATATTATTTATCAATTTATAATTTGTTTCACTAATTTTAATTGTATCTTCTTCAAATGATATTTCTTTAATTAATGATTTAAACTCTAATTCTTTATAAAATGATAATAATTTTTCTTTATCAAAATCTTTTTTATCAATGTCATCTAAAGTGATTTTTATATCAAAATCACGGATGATAGTAGCCATCTTTTGACAAAGCTTAGCTGATTCATAATTAGTTCTAATTCTTTCACCATCAGCACCTTTAATATTATCTTTATTTTCAATTAATGAATCTAATGTGCCATAAGTTTGAAGGTATTTAACTGCCTTTTTTTCGCCTATTCCTGGTATACCAGGTAGATTATCACTCTTATCACCCATTAAGGCCTTTAAATCAATAAATTGATTGACGTTTATACCATAATGTTCTAAAAATGCTTCTGGAGTATAATCTTCAAGTTCTGTCATACCCTTTTTAGTTAGGTGGACAGTTGTATTATTTGATACTAATTGTAACAAGTCTTTATCTGAAGAATAAACATCTACATGATATCCAGCCTCTTCAGCTTTTTTAGACATAGTACCTATAATATCATCTGCTTCATATAAATCTTGTTCATATCTTTTGATTCTTTTAATATCTAAGAATTCTTTTATATAAGCTATTTGCATACGGAATTCATCAGGCATAGGGGCACGACCAGCCTTGTAGTCACCCATCCACTCATGTCTTACTGTCTTCTTTCCTGCATCAAATGCGACAAGTATCGCATCATAATTAGAATTTGTTAAATGATTCATCATTCTAACAAAGCCATATACTGCATTAGTATACATACCTTTTGAATTTTGTTGAAGGGCTCCTCCACTTGACATACCGTAGTATGCTCTGTACATAAGTGAATTGCCATCCACAAGAATTAATCTTTTCATATTTATCACACCTAACGTCAAAATCTAACAATATTTTATCATATAATGATAAATATTAAAAGAAACAATAACAATTAAAATGACAAAAAATAAAAAGAAAAAGAACCAAATCAAATTATTGGTTCTTTAATCTTATTAATTGAATTCAATTGGATTTTTACAGTCGATAGACTTCATGTATAAAACTATACATCTACCAATCTTTTGAATGAATTCAACGCCTTCTTCTTCAAAGAATTCTTTGACATCATCTGCTTCAATCATTGAATTTTGAAGAATAGAAATTTTGATTAATTCGTGCTTGTTTAAATAATTTAAAACATCAGTTTTAAAATTATCACTTAAGCCTTCCTTTCCAATTTGGAATGTTGGCTTAATCTTTTGGGCAAGACTTCTCAAATAAACTTTTTGTTTTGTAGTAAGCATATAATTATTCCTTATCTAAAAATTCTTTGTCGTCATAAGCACTAATTAAAATGTTTTTCATATCTTCTACCATTGGTACTCTTGGGTTTGCAGGAGAACATTGATCTTCATAAGCTAAATAAGCAAGCTTTTCAACTTTATCCATATAATCTTCTTTCTTTAGCCCTTGAGATTCAAAATTCATTTTAATTCCTACTTTGCGACCTAATTCTCCACAAGCCTTAGCGTATGATTCTACACCTTCTTCAACTGTTGATGAAGGAAGTCCTAAAATACGGGCAAGCTCAGCATATCTTTCATCAGCCTTATAATAATTATATTTAGGCCATGTAGATAACTTTTGTGGTTTAGTACCATTATACCTTATTGTGTAAGGTAATAAAATAGCATTCGCACGTCCATGTGGAACATGGAACTCTGCCCCTATCTTATGAGCCATTGAATGGTTCATACCTAAAAAGGCATTTGCAAAAGCCATACCAGCTAATGTTGAGGCATTATGCATCTTTTCACGAGCAACTGGATCGTTGGCACCATTTTTATATGAACGCTCTAAATATTCAAATACTAATCTTATAGCTTGAATAGCTAAACCATCAGTAAAATCATTAGATAATGTTGAAACATATGCTTCAGTTGCATGTGTTAAAACATCCATACCTGTATCAGCTGTGACACTAGCAGGTAGATTTGTTACAAATTCAGGGTCTATAATTGCGACAGTAGGTGTTAAAGAATAATCTGTTAATGGATATTTTTTATGTTCTACCTTATCTGTAATTACGGCAAATGGTGTAACTTCACTACCAGTACCTGATGTAGTTGGTATACATACTAATTTAGCTTTTTTACCTAATTCTGGATATTGGAAAGCACGCTTTCTGATATCCATAAATTTTTGTTTTAAATCATCAAAATTAACTTCTGGATGTTCATAGAATAACCAAATACCCTTAGCACAATCCATTGATGAACCACCACCTAAGGCAATAATTGTATCAGGTTCAAATGAACGCATTAATTCAACACCCTTTAATACTGTTTGAATTGATGGATCTGGTTCTACATCACAGAATAATTGATATGGAACTTCTGGGCTTCTTAATTGTAATTGCTCAATAATCTTATCTACATATCCTAAAGATACTAAAGAACGGTCAGTAACAATTAAAGCCTTCTTCATTTCTTTCATTTGATGTAAATATTCAATTGAATTTCTTTCGAAATAAATCTTTGAAGGAATCTTAAACCATTGCATATTGTTTCTTCTACGTCCTACTTTCTTAACATTTAATAAATTTAGTGGGCCGACATTGCCAGCTACTGAGTTGTGTCCATAAGAACCACAACCTAATGTAAGTGATGGTATGAATGAATTATATACATTACCGATACCACCAAATGTAGAAGGTGAATTACAAATAACACGAATTGCAGGTACTAAATCTCCGAACTTTACTTCAAGTTCATGAGATTGTGTATGAATTGCCGCACTGTGACCTAAACCATTAAATTCAACCATTTCTTTAGCATATTTAAAGCCTTCTTCAGTTGAATTAGATTTAATCATCGCTAAAACTGGAGATAATTTTTCTCTTGTTAATGGTTCATCTACACCAACAAAAGAGCATTCAGCCATTAATATAACTGTATTGGCAGGAACCTCAAAGCCAGCTTCTTTTGCAATCCATGTTGCATATTTACCAACAATATTTGGATTTAATTTTGCATTAGGACATTCTTCTTTAGAATGAACATTGAACATAAATGCTTCAAGTTTTTTCTTTTCGTCCTTATTTACAAAATAAACACCATATTTTTTGAATTCTTCTTTTACTTCATCATAAATTTCTTTATCTACAATAACAGCTTGTTCAGATGCACAAACCATTCCATTATCAAAAGATTTTGACATGACAACATCATTGACTGCTTGTCTTAAATTACATGTTTTTTCAAAATAAGCAGGTACGTTACCAGCACCAACACCAAGTGCAGGCTTACCACATGAATAAGCAGCCTTAACCATCGCGTTACCACCAGTGGCTAAAATTGTTGAAACACCTGGGTGATTCATAAGGGCATTAGTTGCCTCTAAAGATGGATTTTTAATCCATTGAATACAATTTTCTGGAGCGCCTGCTGAAACTGCTGCCTCATATACAACACGAGCTGCCTCAGCACTAGAATTTTGAGCATTTGGATGGAAGCCAAAAATAATTGGGTTTCTTGTCTTAATACAAATTAAAGATTTAAATATAGCTGTAGATGTTGGGTTTGTAACAGGTGTGATACCTGCAACTACACCAACTGGTTCAGCAATTTCTGTAACACCAGTTACTTTATTTTCACTTATGACACCAACTGTCTTAAGTCTTTTCATATTGTTTGTAACATATTCACAAGCAAATAAGTTCTTTGTCGCTTTATCTTCAAAGACACCACGACCTGTCTCTTCTATTGCAAGCTTTGCAAGTTCACCATGCTTATCTAAAGCAGCAACACTACATTTGGCAACTATATAATCAATTTGTTCTTGTGTAAATGATTGATATTCATTAAGTGCAACGAGTGCTTTATCAACTAAAGCATTAACCTCTTCTTGAGGAGTTTGTAATTTATCCATAAAAATAACCTCCCGAAATGTATATTTTTATAATTACATTATAATTTAAAAAAACGTACTGTTTTGAGGTAAACGTTTTTTAGTAAACGTTTTTTTATAAGTCTTATAAAAATTAATAAAAAAAGAATGATACTAGCCGTTTAGTATCATTCTAAAACTATCTTATTTATAGTTTTTTAAAACTTCCTCATATTTAACACCATACCAATGTGAAGGATCAGGATTTGTAATTTTAATAGAATCGATTATAAATTGACATGCTTTATCTAAGTTAGTTTTTAAATCATATCCATTTAAAATATTTCCGATAATAATTGATGAGAAAATGTCACCTGTACCATGGTAAGATTTCTCTTCTTTTTTCTTTAATACCTTAACGATATTTTTACCATCACTAGCTGCGGCACCAAGTTCTTTACCTTCCTCAACGCCAGTTAAGATGACATTTTTAGCACCAATTTTTAATAAATCATTTATTAGTTTATCTTGATATTCTTTTGTTTGTACTTCTTTGTATTCGTTATTTGTTAAGAAAGACGCTTCTGTTATATTAGGTAATACATAATCACATACACTAGTAATCTTTCTCATACCATTTACGATGTCTTCACCTAATCCCCAATACATATTACCATGGTCTGCCATAGCTGGGTCTACGATGAATAAACCACCTTCGTTTAATAAATTTTCTTTTACATCTAAGATGTAATCAAATTGAACCTTATTACCAATGTATCCTGTATAAATAACATCAAATTTAATACCTTCTTTTTTCCAGTGGTCAATAATCTTTGGCATTTCATCAGTTAAATCTAAAACTGTGAAATCCTTAAAACCACCAGTATGTGTTGATAATACAGCTGAAGGTAATATAGCTGTTTCAAATCCTAATGCTGATAATATTGGTAGGGCTACTGTAGTACTACATTGTCCATAACATGATATATCTTGAATTGTTAATATTTTCTTGCTCATTTTCATTAATCTCCTTACAGTGTATATTGTATCACTGTACTGAGACTATTAAAAATACCAATTTTAACTTTTTTTATGGTACCAGATTACGCTTGTTAGAAAGTTGTAACTGATGTAGATCCATTATATAAAGTATAGCTTCCTGATAATTTAGAAACTATTCTATATCCTGCATAGCTTGTTGAAAGTGTTGTTGTACAAATTGTGTTGCCACTTGAATCTTTAACTGTATAAGTACCACTTGATACAGATGATGTTGATGATTTAGTTGCTGTTAAATTAACTTCTGTACACCAAGTACCAAATGATAATAATAAACCACCTGACATAGTGAATGTGCCATCAATATCAATTGTACCACCAGTTTGGCTTGATGCTTGACTTGAACGATTCTTAATTACAATTACACCACCTGTCATCTTGATGTTACCATTAGAATCTAATGTATCTGTATCGCCAGATGCACAATCTAAATCTATAAATCCATCACTGATATAAATACATGGAGTTGTTGTTTGTTCACATGAAGCTGCGTTTACTGCATCATTTGTTGCGTAAACATATGTTGAACCACCATTAAAATAAATTTGATTAGCTTCAATTCCTTCATATGCAGTTTTTACTGTAACTGTACCACCAGAAATTGTAAGTGTACCATCACCGTGTATACCATCATCATTTGATGATACTGTAACAGTACCACCACTAATAGTTACATTACCTTTACCTGTTACGCCACTTTCAATATCTGTAGCTGCATTAGCGTGGATTGCGTCATCATACGCTTCAATATTAATTGTACCTGAAACAATTGTAATTGAATTTGCGGCTTTTAAGCCTTTAGTTGAATAATCGCCTTTATCAGTATTGCCACTATCCATGCCCATGCCACCCATGCCGCCTTGGCTTGATGATGATGTTGAATAATTTGTCCAAGAGAATGAAGAGCCACTATATGC